>NZ_JBSVXD010000001.1:0-155735 GCF_054070755.1 Pseudomonas sp. SDO5591_S426
GTGTGTTTGGGATGGGGGAGTGGAGGTGAAAAGAAGGGTCGAAGCTACTGACGCCATCGCGAGCAAGCTCGCTCCCACAGGGGATTTGTAGGGTCTTCAGGCCTTCAGGTTACGCAAACTACCCTCCATCCGCGCAATCCCTTCTTCCAGCAACGACCGTGGGCAGCCGAAGTTCAGGCGTACGAACTGTTTGCAGTCGTCGCCAAAGTCCAGGCCCGGGCTCAGACCGACCTTGGCCTGTTCGAGGAAGAATTGTTGCGGGTTATCCAGCCCCAGCGCCGTGCAGTCGAGCCAGGCCAGGTAAGTGCTTTGCGGCACGTTCATGGTAACGCCCGGCAGGCGGGTGCGCACGGCGTCGACCAGATAATCGCGGTTGCTCTGCAAATAATCCTTCAACTCGACCAGCCATGGCCCGGCTTCGCTGTAGGCGACACGGGTGGCTTCCAGGCCCAGCGGGTTGACGCTGTCGACCATGCCGCAACGGGCGTGGTTGACCTTCTCGCGCAGGTGGCGATCCTGAATGATCATGAACGAGGTTTTCAGCCCGGCGATGTTGTAGGCCTTGCTCGCAGACATCAGCGTGATGGTGCGCTGGGCGACCTGCGGGCTCAGGGTTGCCATCGGAATGTGCTGGCGACCGTCAAAGCACAGTTCGGCATGGATCTCGTCGGAGATGATCCAGGCGCCGTGTTCCAGGCAGATGTCGGCGATGGCTTGCAGTTCGGCCCGTGGAAACGCCTTGCCCAGCGGGTTATGCGGGTTGCTCAGCAAGAGGGCGCCGCCACCTTGCAGCGATTGGCTCAAGGTATCCAATGGTGTGGTGTAGGTGCCGTCGGCTTGCGGATCAAAATTCAGCTCGACCTTGTTCAGGCCCCAATGGCCCGGCGCATGACGCAGCGGCGGGTAGTTCGGCACCTGCACCACGACATTCTGTTGCGGCTGGACCAGCGCCTTGAGCGCCATGTTGAAGCCCGACTCGACCCCCGGCAGGAAAATCAGCTCCTGCGGCTCGACGCGCCAGGCGAACTTGTTCCACAGATCGGCAACGATGGCTTCGCGCAGGTTGTCCGGGGCCGCGCTGTAGCCGACCATCGGGTGTTCCAGCCGCTTTTGCAGGGCCTGGATGATCATTGGCGGTGCGGCGAAATCCATGTCGGCGACCCACATCGGCAACACGTCCGCCGGGTAGCGGCTCCATTTGGTGCTGCCAGTGTTATGTCGGTCGAACACCTGATCAAAATCGAAAGTCATGCGCAGTCTCATAAAAGGCTGGGTTGGAATGCCGACCATGATAATCGCCAATCCCCTGTAGGAGCGAGCCTGCTCGCGAAGCGGAGTGTCAGTCGGCTTTTATGTTGGATGTGCTGGCGCCATCGCGAGCAGGCTCGCTCCTACAGAGGTAGGCCAAGGCCGACGGTCGGTTGTCATGGTGAATTCGACAGCCTTGTCTAGAATTCAAATGTCGGCAGCCCGTCTGCCGCAACCGTGATTGTCCAGAAGAATCCGGCAAAGCACCGGATTTCCACCTGATCAGGAGTGCACGATGGACCTCAGCCGTCGTCAGTTCTTCAAGGTCGCTGGTATCGGCCTTGCGGGCTCGAGCCTGGGCGCGTTGGGCATGGCCCCCACGCCAGCCTTCGCCGAGCAGGTGCGCCACTTCAAGCTTGCCCACACCCATGAAACCCGCAACACCTGCCCGTATTGCTCGGTCGGCTGTGGGTTGATCATGTACAGCCAGGGCGATGACGCGAAGAATGTCGCGCAAAACATCATCCACATCGAAGGCGACGCCGACCACCCGGTCAACCGCGGCACCCTTTGCCCCAAAGGCGCAGGCTTGCTGGACTTCATTCACAGTCCCGGCCGCCTGCAATACCCGCAGGTGCGCAAGCCCGGCAGTACGGAATGGACGCGAATCTCCTGGGATGAAGCGCTTGATCGTGTCGCCGACCTGATGAAGGCCGACCGCGACGCCAACTTCATCGAAAAGAATGAACAAGGCCAAACGGTGAACCGCTGGCTGACCACCGGTTTTCTCGCGGCATCGGCGGCGTCCAACGAAGCGGGCTACATCACCCACAAGGTCATTCGCAGTCTCGGCATGCTGGGGTTTGATAACCAGGCGCGTGTCTGACACGGCCCGACGGTGGCAAGTCTTGCCCCGACGTACGGCCGTGGTGCCATGACCAACCACTGGACCGATATCGCCAACGCGAATCTGGTTCTGGTGATGGGCGGCAACGCAGCAGAAGCGCACCCGTGCGGCTTCAAATGGGTGACCGAAGCCAAGGCGCACAACAAGGCGCGCTTGATCGTGGTCGATCCGCGTTTTACCCGGACCGCTTCGGTGGCCGACTATTACGCGCCGATTCGTACCGGCACCGACATTGCCTTCATGGGCGGGCTGATCAACTACCTGCTGACCGAAGACAAGATCCAGCACGAATACGTGCGCAACTACACCGACGTGTCGTTCATCGTCAAAGCCGGCTATGGCTTTGAGGACGGCATTTTCAGTGGCTACGACACGGCCAAGCGTCTCTATACCGATAAATCCGGCTGGGGCTATGAACTCGGTGAAGACGGCTTCGTCAAGGTCGACCCGACCCTGCAAGACCCGCGCTGCGTCTATCAATTGATGAAGCAGCACTACAGCCGTTACAACATCGAACTGGCGAGCCAGATTTGCGGCATGCCGGTCGATGCCATGCAGAAAATCTGGGAGGAGATCGCCACTTGCTCGCAACCGGGCAAGACCATGACCATTCTGTATGCGTTGGGCTGGACCCAGCACTCGATCGGCGCGCAGATCATTCGCAGCGCGGCGATGGTGCAACTGTTGCTGGGCAACGTCGGCATGCCCGGCGGCGGTGTGAACGCCTTGCGCGGCCACTCCAATATCCAGGGGCTGACGGATCTGGGCCTGTTATCCAACTCGTTGCCGGGTTACCTGACACTCCCAGGCGATGCCGAACAGGATTACGCCGCCTACATCAACAAACGCACGCAAAAACCGTTGCGGCCGGGGCAGCTGTCCTACTGGCAGAACTACAGCAAGTTCCACGTCAGCCTGATGAAATCCTGGTATGGCGCCAACGCTACGGTCGAGAACAATTGGGCCTACGACTATCTGCCGAAACTGGACATCCCCCAATACGACATTCTCAAGGTGTTCGACTTGATGGGCCAGGGCAAGGTCAACGGCTACATGTGCCAAGGCTTCAACCCGATTGCCGCACTGCCTGACAAGAACCGGGTGATGGCGGCACTGGCCAAGCTGAAATGGCTGGTGGTGATGGATCCTTTGGCCACCGAGACTTCGGAGTTCTGGCAAAAGGTCGGTCCGTATAACGACGTGGATAGCGCCGGCATCCAGACCGAAGTGATTCGCCTGCCCACTACCTGTTTCGCCGAAGAGGACGGTTCGCTGGTCAACAGCAGCCGCTGGCTGCAATGGCACTGGAAGGGTGCCGACGGCCCTGGCGAAGCGCGCACCGACGTGCGGATCATGGCCGAGTTGTTCCTGCGTCTGCGCGAGCGTTATCAGGCCAAAGGCGGCAAGTTTGCGGATCCGCTGCTCAAACTGTCGTGGCCGTACAAGATCCCCGACGAGCCTTCGCCAGAAGAACTGGCCAAGGAAATCAACGGTTCTGCCACCACCGACTTCACCGACGCCACGGGCGCGGCGATCAAGGCCAATGCGCAACTGGCCGGTTTCGGCCAACTCAAGGACGACGGCAGCACCGCCTCGGGCTGCTGGATTTTCTGTGGCAGCTGGACCGAACTGGGCAACCAGATGGCGCGCCGCGACAACAACGATCCGTTCGGCATGCATCAGCATCAGGGTTGGGCCTGGGCCTGGCCGGCCAACCGGCGGATTCTCTACAACCGTGCATCGTCGGACCTGCAAGGGAAACCGTGGGATCCGAAAAAACGCCTGGTGTGGTGGAACGGCAAAGCCTGGGCCGGCACCGATGTGCCGGACTACAAGGCTGATGTGCCGCCGGAAGCGGGGATGAACCCATTCATCATGAACCCCGAAGGCGTGGCGCGATTCTTTGCCGTCGACAAGATGAACGAAGGGCCTTTCCCCGAACACTACGAGCCGTTCGAGACGCCCATCGGCATCAACCCGCTGCACCCGAACAACAAGCAAGCCACCAGCAACCCGGCGGCGCGGATTTTCGATTCGGTGTGGGACACCCTCGGCGTGGCCAAGGATTACCCGTACGCGGCGACCAGCTACCGGCTGACCGAGCATTTCCACTTCTGGAGCAAGCACTGCAAGCTCAACGCGATTATCCAGCCGGAACAATTCGTCGAAATCGGCGAGGTGCTGGCCAAGGAAAAAGGCATCGTTGCCGGTGATCGGGTGCGGGTCAGCAGCAAGCGCGGCTTCATCGAAGCGGTCGCGGTGGTGACCAAGCGGATTCGTCCGCTGCAGGTCAACAATCAGGTGGTGCACCAGATCGGCATTCCGCTGCACTGGGGTTTTACCGGGCTCACGCGTCACGGTTACCTGACTAACACCCTGGTGCCGTTCCTCGGCGATGGCAACACACAGACCCCGGAATCCAAGTCATTCCTGGTCAACGTGGAGAAAGTCTAAATGGCCAGCCAAGACATCATTGCCCGCTCGGCCACCACCACTGCCGCGCCGTCGGTGCGCGGCGTGGAGGAAGTCGCCAAGCTGATCGACACCACCAAATGCATTGGCTGCAAGGCCTGCCAGGTCGCGTGCTCGGAATGGAACGAGTTGCGCGACGAGGTCGGCCACAACCTCGGCACCTACGACAATCCGCACGACCTGACCGCCGACACCTGGACGCTGATGCGCTTCACCGAGCACGAAACCGACGCCGGCAACCTCGAATGGCTCATCCGCAAGGACGGCTGCATGCATTGCGCCGAGCCCGGTTGCCTGGCGGCATGCCCCAGCCCCGGCGCGATCATCAAGCACGCCAATGGCATCGTCGATTTCGATCAGGACCATTGCATCGGTTGCGGTTACTGCATCACCGGGTGCCCATTCAACATCCCGCGCATTTCGCAAAAGGACCACAAAGCCTACAAATGCACGCTGTGTTCGGACCGGGTGGCGGTGGGGCTGGAGCCGGCCTGCGTGAAAACCTGTCCGACCGGCGCCATCGTGTTCGGCACCAAGGAGGACATGAAGGAACACGCCGCCGAGCGCATCGTCGACCTCAAGAGCCGCGGCTTCGACAACGCCGGCCTGTACGATCCGGCAGGCGTCGGAGGTACCCACGTGATGTACGTGCTGCACCACGCCGACACACCGAAAATCTATGCAGGTCTGCCCGCCGATCCGGTGATCAGCCCGTTGGTGGGTCTATGGAAAGGCATCAGCAAACCCTTGGCGCTGCTCGCCATGGGCGCGGCGGTGCTGGCCGGGTTCTTCCACTATGTGCGCATCGGACCGAATCGGGTCGAGGAGGATGAGCACCCGGATCCGCCGGATACGTCGGTGCATCAGGTCGATCCGGCGGTGCACACCTTTGATCCACGCGGGGAGGGCAGGCCATGAACAAGACGATCCTGCGCTACACCAGCAACCAGCGCACCAATCACTGGCTGGTGGCGATTCTGTTCTTGATGGCGGGTCTGTCCGGGCTGGCACTGTTCCATCCGGCAATGTTCTGGCTGACCAATCTGTTCGGCGGCGGGCCGTGGACACGCATCCTGCATCCGTTCATGGGCGTGCTGATGTTCGTGTTTTTCCTCGGTCTGGTGTTTAGCTTCTGGCGCGCCAACTTCTTCATCGCCAATGATCGGCTATGGCTAAAGCGCATTGATCGGGTGATGGCCAACAATGAGGAAGAAGTCCCACCGGTGGGCAAATACAACGCCGGGCAGAAGTTGCTGTTCTGGACTTTACTGCTGTGCATGCTGGTGTTGCTGTTCAGCGGACTGGTGATCTGGCGCGCCTATTTCAGTGCGTATTTCGGCATCACCAGCATTCGCTGGGCGATGCTGCTGCATGCGCTGGCGGGTTTCGTGCTGATCCTGAGCATCATCGTGCACATCTACGCCGGCATCTGGATCAAGGGTTCGGTCAGCGCCATGATGCATGGCTGGGTCAGCCGCCCCTGGGCGAAGAAACACCACGAACTCTGGTATCGCCAAGTTACTCAAGATGAGACGCGGGACGATATTCCCGAGCGACCGATCACCAAAAAGGGCTGACCCTTGCCAACCATTCTCGAACCCGGACAAATCGAAGCGGCGGCCAGTTCGCCGCCGTTTCTGCACCTGCCGCCGCACAACCTTTTCACCTTGCGCGCGCTACGGCTTGAAGAACTGGCCGTCGATCACCCGCTGGCTGACTACCTGCTGTTGATCGCCGGATTGTGCCGGGTGCAGCAGCAGATCCTGGACGATCCGCCGCGGAGCGAACCGCTCGACTCGCAACGCATCGAACTGTGCCAGCAACACGGCTTGCCACCGTTTGCGGCGGACAGCCTGACCCGCGAGGACGACTGGCAGCGCTATCTCGACGCCTTGCTGCAACGCTATGCGATGCCGTCTCAGCCTGCTGTCACCGAAGCATTGGCAACGTTGCGCGGCGCCAGTGCGGGTCAACGTCGTGTCTGGGCCGTGGCGCTGGTCAGCGGCCAATATTCGCTGGTACCGGCGGCGCTGGTGCCGTTCCTCGGCGCAGCCTTGCAGGCAGCCTGGAGCCATTGGCTGCTGAGCACGCCGAATCTGCAACTCAAGCCCGGCGACAGCCTCAGCCAATGCCCGTGTTGTGGTTCGCCAGCCATGGCCGGGGTGATTCGAAATCGCGGCAAGCACAACGGTTTGCGTTATCTGGTCTGTTCGTTGTGTGCCTGTGAATGGCATGTGGTGCGGGTCAAGTGCGTGTACTGCGAGCAAAGCAAAGGCCTGCAATACCTCAGCCTTGAAGATGATCGCCATGCGGCAAATCAGGCACCGCTGCGGGCCGAAATGTGCCCGAGCTGCAACAGCTATCTGAAATTGCTCTATCTGGAGAACGACGCCCACGCCGAAGCACTATCGGCGGACTTGAGCAGCCTGATGCTCGACATGCGCCTGGCCCAGGACGGCTATCAGCGTTTGGCGCCGAATCTATTGCTGGCTCCGGGAGACGAGTGACCACAGCGTCTACACTCTGGCGCGACGGTCTTTCGAATTCAGGAGCGCCAGATGTCTGCCAGCGGTGCCAGCCCTAACCTGCGTTTGCCTTCCATCGACAGTTTGTTGCGGCACCCGGCGTGCCAGCCTTTGGCCGAGCGCTACGGGCGCGATGCGCTTCTGGCGACGTTGCGACAATTGCTCGATGAGTTGCGCGAAGCTGTACAACAGGGATTGGTCCAGGCGATTGAGGTCAGCCCTGAAGTGCTGGCGGGGCGGGTAGGCGAACGACTTCAGGTTCAACACCGCAGCCATGTACGCCGGGTGTTCAACCTCACCGGCACCGTGTTGCATACCAACCTCGGGCGAGCGTTATTGCCGGATGAAGCCATAGACGCGGTGCAAATGGCCGCACGCTATCCGCTGAATCTGGAATTCGACCTGCACAGCGGCAAACGTGGCGACCGCGACGATTTGATCGAAGGCTTGATCCGCGAACTCACCGGCGCCGAAGCGGTGACGGTGGTCAACAACAATGCCGCCGCAGTGCTGCTGACTCTCAACAGCCTTGGCGCACGCAAGGAAGGGATCATCTCCCGAGGCGAGCTGATCGAAATCGGCGGCGCCTTTCGCATTCCCGACATCATGGCCCGCGCCGGGGTAAAACTGCATGAGGTCGGCACCACCAATCGCACCCATGCCCGCGACTACGAAGCTGCCATCGGCCCGCGCAGCGGCTTGATCATGCGCGTTCATGCGAGCAACTACAGCATTCAAGGTTTCACCACGAGGGTACCTACCGCTGAACTGGCGCAACTGGCCCACCAACATGGCCTGCCGCTGCTCGAAGACCTGGGCAGCGGCAGCCTGCTGGACTTGACGCGCTGGGGTTTGCCGGCCGAGCCGACGGTGCGTCAGGCATTGCTCGATGGCGCGGACATCGTCACCTTCAGCGGCGACAAATTGCTCGGCGGCCCGCAGGCCGGGTTGATTGTCGGGCGCAAAGACTTGATCGGCAAAATCAAGAAGAACCCGCTCAAACGCGCATTGCGGGTCGACAAACTGACCCTCGCTGCGCTTGAAGCGGTGCTGGGTTTGTACCGCAATCCGGATCGACTGGCCGAACGTTTGCCGAGTCTGCGTCTGCTGACCCGGCCACAGGTCGATATCCTTGCTCAGGCCGAACGCCTGCAACCGTCGCTGGCCACGCTGTTGGGCGAAAACTGGAGCGTCAGCGCGTTGCCGGCACAAGGGATGATCGGCAGCGGCAGCCAACCGGTGGCGCGTTTGCCGAGTGCCGCGTTGTGCCTGCGCCCGAATACCAGCAAGCGCCTGCGCGGGCGATCATTGCTGGATCTGGAAGCTGGGTTTCGTGCGCTGCCTATTCCGGTGCTCGGGCGTATCGATGACGACGCCTTATGGCTGGATCTGCGGCAACTGGATGACGAACCGGCGTGGCTGGCGCAACTTGATCAATTGCATGTGGAGGGCCGAGCAGGGTGATTGTCGGCACGGCTGGGCACATCGACCACGGCAAGACTGCACTGCTCCAGGCGCTGACCGGGCAGGCCGGTGATCGACGCCGGGAAGAACGTGAGCGGGGGATGACCATTGACCTCGGTTATCTCTACGCCGCGCTGGAACCGGGCGCGCCTCTGACCGGTTTCATCGACGTACCCGGCCATGAACGTTTCACCCACAACATGCTCGCCGGGGCGCAGGGCATCGATCTGGTATTGCTGGTGGTGGCCGCCGATGACGGCGTGATGCCGCAAACCCGGGAACATCTGGCCATCGTCGAACTGCTGGGCATTCCACGTGCCGTGGTGGCGATCACCAAGTGCGACCGGGTCGAACCGTCACGGGTGGCAGAGGTGCGCGAGCAGGTCAGCGCATTGTTGGCGCCCGGGCCCTACGCCGATGCGCCGCAGATTGAACTGTCGAGCGTGACCGGGCAGGGCGTCGACACCTTGCGTCAGACTCTGTTGCAAGCTCAACACGAAGTCGCGCAACGCAGTCTTGAGGGTAGTTTTCGGCTGGCGATCGATCGGGCGTTCAGCGTGGCCGGCGCGGGTATCGTTGTCACCGGCACGGCAGTGTCCGGGCAGGTTGCAGTGGGCGATACGCTGATGCTCGGTCCGCTCGGCAAAACCGTGCGCGTGCGTGGTTTGCACGCACAGAATCAGGCCGCTGAAGTCGCGCTGGCCGGTCAGCGCGTGGCGTTGAACCTGAGTGGCGAACGGTTGGCGCTGGAGCAGATTCATCGCGGGCAATGGCTCTCGGCCGAGTGGCTGTACGCGCCGACTCAGCGCCTGGATATCGACTTGCGGTTACTGCCGAGCGAACCGCGCGCCTTTGAGCATTTTCATCCCGTGCACGTGCATATCGGCACTCAGGATGTGACGGGACGCGTGGCTTTGCTGGAAGGCTCGAGCCTGGCGCCGGGCGAGCGGATGTTTGCGCAAATCCTGTTGAACGCGCCGGTACAGGCGGTGAAGGGCGATCCGTTGATCCTGCGCGACCAAAGCGCACAGCGCACGCTGGGCGGCGGACGGGTGCTTGATCCGTTTGCTCCCAGCCGACATCGACGCAGCGCTGAGCGTTTGGCGCAATTAAAGGCATTGGCTGTCAGCAATCGTCTGGAAGATGTCCTGCCGATATTGCTGGCCAATAGCGAAATCGGGCTCGACCCACAACGTCTGGAGCGCCAGTTCAATTACCCGCGGGCGAACTGGGTACTGCCTGAAGACGTGCAACTGATCGAAACCCGGCAGGCACCGGTCTTGTTCGGCACTGGCCGTTGGCAGGCGTTGCAGGCCGAAGTGGTGCAACACCTGGCGCGTTTTCATGAACTGGAACCGGATCAAATGGGGCCGGATCGCGATCGTTTGCGACGATTCTCTGCAAGCACGCTCGATCGCTCAACGTTTCTGAGTTTGCTCGACGATTTACTCGCCAGTGGCGCCATCGCCGCCAGCGGCCCGTGGCTGCATTTGCCCGATCACCAAGTGCGCCTGAGTGAAGCGGACGAAACCCTGTGGCAAGCATTGCAGCCCTCATTCGAGGCGGCGGGGTTCAATCCGCCGTGGGTGCGTGAACTGGGTCACGACGAAGCCACTGTGCGTGCATTACTGCGCAAAATGGCCCGGGTGGGTTTGCTGCATCAAGTGGTCCGCGACCTGTTTTACACGGCCTCAACGATCCAGCGTTTGGCGGCTATGCTGTTGCAACTGGCCGATGACAATCCGGTGATCGAGGTGGCGGCGTTTCGCGATGCGGTGGGTCTGGGGCGCAAGCGCAGCATCCAGATTCTCGAATACTTCGACCGCCTCGGCCTGACACGGCGAGTGGGTGATCGCCGGCAAATTCGCCACGACAACGCCCTGGCGCTGCGAACAGAGCACTGATTTCAAGGAAGGTAATCGCGCCCGGTGGCGCGGCCGGGCTTCAAACCCGGTTGGGGACGGCATCCGTTCCCGGGCAGGTTCGACTCCGGCTACCTTCCGCCACTTCCGTTACCCCTCGCGATGACAAGCGAAAACAGACTTAACGTCTATGCTGGGCTTACCAGCTTCCTACCTTCACAGTGAACTGCCAGGAGAACTCCATGGAGCCCATGCCGCTGTCAGAGAAGGCCTTGTCCCGCGGGTTGCTCGACGTGCTGATCCGCGCCGGACTGATCGTCGTTCTGGTGCTGTTCTGTTTTGAAATATTCCGTCCGTTCCGTGACTTGATGCTGTGGTCGGTGATCCTGGCGATCACCTTGTACCCGCTGCAACAAAAACTGAAAGGCCCGTTGGGGCAAAAGGATGGACGCATTGCGACGGTGATAGTGCTGGTTGCGATCATCATTCTGATGGTGCCGATTTACCTGCTGGGCACATCGATCGCCGACTCCGTGGAAAACGCCATGAGCGTGGTCAGGGACGAGGGCGTGCAAATTCCGGCACCGGCGCCGTCCGTGGCTGAATGGCCGCTGGTGGGCAATCAGGTGTTTGCACTTTGGCAGCAAGCGGCCACCGATCTTCCCGGGCTCACGGCCAAATACATACCGCAAATCAAGGGTGTCAGCCTCGGCTTGCTGGGCAAACTGGCCGGTGTCGGCATGGGTTTCCTGACTTTCATTTTCGCGCTGATCATCGCCGGGATTTTCATGGCTTATGGCGAAGCGGGCAGTCGCGCCTCGGTGCAGATCGCTTCGCGGGTAAGCGGGCCGGAGAAAGGCGCAAGTGTCGCCGCCTTGTGCACCGCGACCATCCGCGCCGTGGCGCTCGGCGTGGTCGGTATCGCTTTCATACAAATGTTGCTGGTGGGGCTCGGTTTTGTGTTGAAGGGCGTTCCCGGCGCCGGCCTGCTGGCACTGGCGATCCTGCTGCTGGGCATCATGCAATTGCCCGCGACCCTGATTACCGTACCGGTGATTGCCTATGTCTTCGCAACGGAAGGTCCCAACACCATCACCATTGTGTTCGCCATTTACGTCTTCGTGGCCGGTCTTGTGGACAACGTGCTCAAGCCGTTGCTGCTGGGCCGCGGCGTCGACGTGCCGATGCCGGTGGTACTGATCGGCGCCCTCGGCGGGATGGTCACCAGCGGCATCATCGGTTTGTTCATCGGCCCGGTGGTGCTGGCAGTGGGTTACCAATTGTTCTGGCAGTGGGTGCTGGACCGACCATCGGTGCAATGAGGGATCCAGTCCGGTGCCGGAACCGGACGGCATGAACATCAGCCAGTCGGCTCAGCCGTACAATTCATACCCGCTGAGCCTGGCTTCTGGAACAACGCTGTATTGCCGTCCTGCCGGAAGCTATAGCTGCCCTGGAAATCCTTGCCGATGTATTGGGTGCCGAAATCACTCGGCACCTGGTTCAGCGTGATCGCACTTTTCGCCCACGTCAGGTAAACGACGCCCGGTTGCGTGGTAAAGAACGTAGCGGCCAGCAGCGCGTTCAGCCCGGCACAGCGAAACGCCAGGGGGCCTTCGGTGAGTCTGTTGGGGTCTTTGGTCCTGACGATGGCCGAGCCTTGGCGCAACTGGTGCGCGCGCTTGGCATAACTTCGGATTGTGCACGCCTTGATGTCTGACTCCGAAGCGCACTGATTGCGCTCCTCGACCCAGAATTGCTGGTCGATCAGCACTTTATCCGGGAGCGGTACCGAGTGTTGATCCGTGAGCGCCAGGCGATAGAGACGCATCAGTTCTATATCCATCTGCGCCAGTTGCGAATCGCGACAGATCAGCTTTTCGACGGAAGCCGTTGCCGTGGCGCAGTCGTAGCTGGTGGTGAAGGATGCAGCGATGGCACAGGTGCTCGTCGCCATGCCGATGCTGGCAGCGAACACAGTGGTGAAAAAGGCTGTGACCGTTTTCATGTAGGTGTCACCCGGATCACCGTAATGCTGTGGGACCTATCGATCCTTTGAGTAGTCATTCGTTCGCGTTGGGTGTATCGCAGTGTAAGTCAGTGTTCAAAACTTGCCACATCGGCTGACGGCTGGGTGGCAGAAGGCGCTGGCGCAAACACCATGCTAGCTTTTACGGAGCGGGTCCGCGGCAGAGCGGTGATCATTGGCCTGAACTGGAGATTCCAGATGCTGTCCTTGTTCTCTGAACGTCCATTGATCTTCGGTCTGGGCTTGATCCTGATCGATATGGTGATGTGGCGTGTCGTCGGTTCCCACCGGTACACCTGGAAAGTGCTCGCGCGGCTGGTCATTTTTTCGTTGTACAGCGCGCTGTTGTTCCATGAAGGCTTGAGTCCATGGGAGCCGGCGCCCCCGATCGATGACGCACCGCTGCAATTCGCGCACACGGTGCTGCAGATCATGTGGTGGTTGTTCGGCGCGCGAACCCTCACGGTGATGATCGGCGCCGTGATGATGTATCGGGTAGGGCACACCGGGCGGCTACTCCAGGACTTGCTCGGCGCGGTGATTTTCCTGGTCGCGGTCATCGCCGCCCTGGCCTATGTGCTCAATCTGCCGGTCAAGGGGGTTCTGGCGACGTCCGGTGCCTTGGCGATCATTGTCGGTCTGGCCTTGCAAAGCACGCTTAGCGATGTGTTTTCCGGAATCGTCCTGAACACCACCAAGCCCTATCAAATCGATGACTGGATCGCCATCGACGGCACGGAAGGGCGGGTGACCGATATCGATTGGCGCGCCACGTTCCTGCAAACGTCCCAGGGCAGCATGATCGTGATTCCCAACTCGATGGCGGCCAAGGCCAAGATCACCAATTTCAGCCGGCCCAGCGATATGTTCGGGGTCTCGATCAGTTTGCTCATCAGCCCGCTCGTGCGCCCGAACCGGGTGTTCGATGCGCTTGAAAGGGCATCCCAGGGCTGCCGCATTCTGCTGACCAAACCAGCCCCCAAAGTGACGATCAAAAGCACCGGTGGCAATGGCGTGGAGTACGAAGTCAGCGGTTTCGTGGTGTCGATGGATCAGAAACGCACCGTACGCAATCAGCTGTACGATCTGGCGTACCGGCATTTGCAGGCGGCCGGGATCAACTGGTTGTCGACGGTTGAATCGAGCCTACCCCCGGCGCAGTCAAAACAACGCTCGCTGCTGGACAACACGAGTATTTTTGCGACCACGTTGAGTGAGGAAGAGAAGGATGACGTCAGCCAGAACATGACCCGGCAAATCTTTGAGCCGGGCGAAGTCATTTTGCCGGCCGGACAGGTCAGCGAACACCTGTACATTATCGAATCGGGGGTGGTGACGGTGGCTTTGAGCCGTGCAGGCGTCAAGTTCGAAGCCGGGCGCATGGGGCCGGGCGAGGTGATTGGCGAAGGCGGGATTGTCTCGGGTACGGCGCTGCCGGCGGAGTTCGCCGCCCTGACGTTCTGCCATCTGTACCGAATCGAGAAGGAGTTCTTCAGACCGTGCGTGGAAGCTCGCCATGATATCGGCGTAGCGATGAAGGCGTTGTTGGAATTCCGTCTGCAAATTGCCAGGACGATGACGCAGGAAGAAGCGAAGATCATTGAGAAAAAGGGGTTTCTGCAGTGGCTGCGCAGCCGGATGTGATCGGTAAAGGGCTTGGCGCGGTTGAGGTATTGTGAACCCTGTAAAAACGCCGCGTTTGACGCGGCGTTTTTTGTCAGTTTTCAGAGCGCACGTTGAGTCAACCCGGACCAGAACCCTGTGCTGCCGGCCGCAATCGCCGCCTGGCCAAGGACTTCTGCCCACTGCGCATCACTGCCGAACTCATCCCGCCAGGACCACAAGCGGCGGGTGTTGAAGTGCAAGGTGTGTTCGTGGGTGAAGCCGATCGCACCGTGAACCTGATGCGCCACTGAAGTGGCGAGCGTCGCTGCCTCTCCAGCGCAAACCTTGGCCACTGCAACATCAAACGCGAGGCAACTGCCGTTGCCGGATTCGGTTTGCAGGGCCTCGCACGCGCTGCGCAACGCCACCTGAGTCGCCATGCGCGCGGCGGCGATACTCCCGGCCATTGCAGCCAGTTGCTGCTGGATGGCCTGGAACTTGCCGATCGCCTTGCCGAACTGCGAGCGCTCGTTGGCATAGCTCACAGCCTTGTCCAGGCTCGATTCGAGGGCACCGACCAACATGCAGGCACGCATCAGCGCACCGAACACCCAGACCGGTTCCGCCACATCCGCCAGTTGCAGATGGCCGACGGCATGCACGGCAGCATTGGAAAAATGTACGGTATCGCGCTCTTCTCCGGCGAAGTTGCTGCCGGTTTCCACAGCGACCGCCGTCAGATGAAGATCGACCAAGGCAATGCGACCGGGATCGGCTACCACAGCCCAGCGACAACTGCGCGCCCAAGGCACATTGAAGGCGCGACCTTCGAGATGGCCGTCATCGCTCAGCGTGAGGTCGCCAAGACGTCCGGCCTGGATCAGCGTGATGGGGCCCTCCGGCACTTGCAGTCCCGCGCGGGCCAGCAGCAGCGAGGCCACCATGGTTTCGCTCAACGCCAGTGGCGCACTCCAGTAGCCAATGGCCCGCAACACCGGGCTCACTTCCAGCCAACTCGCACCGCTGCCGCCCGACTCTTCAGGCACCAGGGCGCCGGGCAAACCTTGGGCCACCACCTGTTGCCACAGGTCGCTGGCCGCGTGACCGGCTTCGAAACGGGCAAGCAATTGGGGCGTGATCTGTTCGGCGAACAAGCCTTCTACGCTGTCGGCGATCATCGATTGCAGTTCGGACGGGGCGCCGTCGTCGGCGTGTTGAAAATTCAAAGCCTGGTTCATCGCAGTCCTAAGCCTCTGGCAATAATGCCGCGAAGAATTTCGCGGGTGCCGCCACGCAGGGAAAACGACGGGGCGGTCTGGGTCAGGTAACGCATCACCTGGTCGAGTCGGGAGTCGGGTTGGCGCACGCCGCCAAACAGGTCGTGGGCAAGGTCGGGCAGTGATTGCTCAAGCAGGGCGCCCTGATCCTTGACCAGTGCCGCCGGTGTGGCCGGGTTCTCACCGCGAGCGAGCATGCCGGCGACGCCCAGCGACATTTGCCGCAAAGCCGCGTAACGCGCGGCGACGCGGCCAAGGCTGACGGCGTGGCGCAGGTTCTGCGGATCGGCCGCATCGAGCATTTCCAGATACAACTGGGTACAGCTCAGATAACGCTCCGGACCACTGCGCTCCAGCGCCAGTTCGGCGCCCACCTGTTTCCAGCCGTCGCCGGGCTGGCCGATGAGGAAGTCATCGGGCACAAAGACGTTTTCCAGGAACACTTCATTGAAGTCGTGCTCGCCGATCATGTTGTAGATCGGGCGAACCGTGACGCCGGGAGCCTGCAAGTCGACCAGCAGTTGCGACAGCCCCGCGTGACGGTTGCTTTCATCCTTCGGCCCGGTGCGCAGCAGGGTGACCATGTACTGGCTGCGGTGGGCGCCGGTGGTCCAGACCTTGCTGCCGTTGACTACCCAGCCGCCATCGACCTTGGCCGCACGGGTACGCACCGAGGCGAGGTCAGAGCCGACATCCGGCTCACTCATGCCGATGCAGATCATCAACTCACCGCGAGCAATGGCCGGCAGAAAGCGCGGGGCCAACACCTCAGGCGAGAACTTCATCAACAGCGGGCCAGACTGGCGCTCGGCGATCCAGTGCGCATTCACCGGCGCGCCGGCCGCCAGCAACTCTTCCAGCACCACATAACGCTCCAGGGCGCTGCGTTCGTGTCCTCCGTAACGCTTGGGCCACGTCATGCCCAGCCAACCGCGCTCACCCAGCTTGCGGCTGAACTCGAGATCGGCGCCGTTCCAGTTTTTGGCGCGTTCGTGGGGTGGGAAGTCTTTCAGCGTTTCGGCGAGAAACTCACGCACTTCGGTGCGCAAGGCTTGCACCTGCACGCCAAGATGACAGGGCCGAATATCGAGTGCCTGCATGGCTTAATGCTCGTGTGAAAAAGGAAAAGGGGTTGAGGTTTTCTAACTTGCTGAACGCCCAGCAAGTAAATAAGCTACCAGCAACCCCGGTAGCGAGCAAGCCGCCGTCAATCCGAAATAAATCCTTTGCTTCTGGAGTCTCCATGTCGACGCACAGCGCTTTTAACCCCGGCCGCGGCCTAACCCTGGACCTGCAAGATCATGTCGCCACAGTCAGTTTCAATCGACCGCCGCTGAATTTCTTCGATGCCGAACTGATCCAGGATCTGGCCAACACCCTGCAATTTCTCGACGATTTGCCCGAGTGTCGGGTGGTTATTCTTCAGGCTGAAGGCAAGGTGTTTTGCGCCGGTGCTGACTTCTCCGGGCCAGAGCAGTGCGATCCGCAATACCCACGCCGCGTCTACAAATCCGCCGTGCGCCTGTTTCGCAACCGCAAGCCGATGATCTGTGTGGTCGAAGGCGCGGCGATTGGTGGCGGGTTGGGTCTGGCGCTGGTGGCAGACTTCCGGGTGACCAGCGAGAAAGCGCGGTTTTCGGCGAACTTCAACCGATTGGGCATTCATCAGGGCTTCGGGATTTCGGTTACCATGCCGCGCGTGGTCGGCGTGCAGATGGCCTCGTTGCTGATCGCCACGGGGCGTCGCATTGATGGCCGCGAAGCCGTGCGCATCGGCCTCGCGGATGTGCTGGCAGAACCAGGCCAGGAACGGCAAAAAGCCCGCGAACTGGCCGAAGAGATCGCCGCGTCCGCACCGGCGGCGGTGATCTCGAGTCGCGAAACCCTGCGTATGGGATTGGCCGATGCCGTCGACCGGATCATCGATCGCGAAGCCAGCGAGCAGGAATGGCAGATTGTCAGTGCCGACTTCGCCGAGGGCACGCGCGCCATGACCGAGCGCCGCACTCCAGTGTTTACAGGACAGTAAGGAATACCCGATGGAACCCGTTGAAAAAACCGCCCAGCCTGCTTCGCGTCGTACCCAGCTCGAACGCCGCGCCGAAGCCGAGCAGCGATTGCTGATCGCCGCGAGACAGATCGTTGCGCGCAACGGCTGGGTCGGCATGACGTTGTCAGAAGTCGGGGAGGAGGCCGGTTACAGCCGCGGTCTGGCAACCCACCATTTCGGCAACAAGGCCGGGCTGTTGCGCGCCCTGGCGGGTTTCGTCAATACCAGCTTTATGGCGCTGGTGGCGGACAAGGCCTCGCAGTGGCAACCGGGAATGGATGCGCTCAAGGGTTTTGTCGGAGTTTACCTGGTGCGCACCGACGGTGACTGGGTCAACACCCGCGCGCTGTTGGCGTTGATGTCCGAAGCCGTGACGCAAGATTCGGAAACCGCGCAAATACTCGCCGAGTACAACCGCTCGGTGCAGCAGCATCTGGCCGGCTACATTCGCGCCGGTATCGACAACGGCGAGATTCGGGCCAATGTCGACCCGCTGGCCGGCGCGCTGCTGATCCTAGGGACTTTGCGCGGCACGATGCTGCAAGTCTTGCTCGACCCAACAGGTGTCGACCTTGGGGCCTTGCACGAGCAATTGCTCGCTTTCATTGAAAACGCGCTGGCGTCCGTGCCAACGACCTGAGTTCGGGGCTTACTCCAGCAGGCCCTGGGTCCGTGCGATCGAAACCGCTTCCGTGCGACTGCTGGCGCCGAGTTTGCTGTTGATCTTGCGCAAGTGCGATTTAACCGTCAGCTCGGAAAGGAACATCTTCTCGGCAATCTCACGATTGCGATAACCCAACGCCAACATGCGCAGCACCTGCAATTCGCGGGTGGACAGGCTGGTTGGCGAGTCTTCCTCGCTCTTCGATTCGATTTCCTTGACGCCACTGTTGCGCTGCAGCAACTGGCTGACGAATCCAGAGCGGATGCCCAAAGCCTCTTCCTGGCCGTGAAAGGTCACCGACCAGCGTTCCAGCAGTGCCGCCAACGGCGCGCCCTCATCGAGGAACGTGCGGACGAAGCCGACATGGCTGGCGAAACGCAGGGCCAGGGTCAGTTGTTCGAGTGCTTCCTTGTGCAGTTTCGCGCCATCGAGCGCCGTCGCCAGCAACAGGCGCAACTTCAGAGCGCGGCGGTATTGGTGACGTTGCAGGGCGATGTCCATGGCCTGACGCAGGCGTTCGATGGTGCTTTCGTCACCCTGGGCAATGCACAGCCGCTGGCGCGTGATGAAAGGCGCGTCGACATCGTTGGCGCTCAACACCACGCCCGGTTGTTCCCAGTCGCTCAGTTGTTCGGCGGCGCGCATGGCGTGATCAGCGGTTTCCAGACGGTTTTCCAGGGTCGCGATACGCGCCCGCTCCAGCCAGGCAGAGCAGAGGATGCGCGTCGAGCCGGCCACTTGGCCGAACTGGTCGAGATCGGCCAGATAGCGCATCCATGCCGCACGATCCCCATTGAGGTAGGCAATGCGAGCCTGCAACACGTGGGTGGTGATCAAGGAATCCGGCGCGGCATGTTCCCTGGCGTAAGGCAGCAAAACGTCGAGACATTGCTGCGCCTCTTCCAGTGCGTCGGTTTCATAAAGCACGACACAATGGATGGTTTGCAGCACCGGAAAACCCACTGGCGGTGTACCGGCAAAAGACTCGCGACTGCGCTGCACTGCGGTGGTTACACGGGTTAGCGCGCTGTCCAGCTGACCTTGGGTCAGATCGAGCATGGCTTGCAGTGCATCGGTGGTGTCGCGCAGGTAAGTCGTTTCACGTTGTGCTTCACGCAGCCCGGCGCTGCCGAGTTTTTGCCGGGCCTCATCGTAACGACCGGTGTAAAACAGACCACAGACCTGCACAAAAGCAGTGACCCGAAATTGCAACTTGTGCTCTGGCTCCAGTTGTTCCAGCAGCTCAGTGCTGGCTGCCAGGGCTTCGGGAGCGCGGTCGCCGATCAACAGCAGTAACGGATGCACGTAGTGGTGTTCCCCCGCGAGCGCCGGGCTTTCCAATACTTGCAGGGCATCTTTGTGACGACGGGCATGGAGCAACGCCCACGCGTAGGCAATGCCCAGCCCCGGATGCAGCTCGCGAATCTCGTTCGGAATTCTCGAGAGCCAACGCATCAACAGGCTGGCGTGACCGTTCTCCACCAGTTCGTCGATATGCAGCACCAGTTGCGCGGCGGCTTCATCCAGCAAATCGGCGGAGAACAAATGCTCAAGGGCCTCGACAGGCTGGCCGTCGGCGAAACACCAGCGCGCTGCATGGCGACGTAGCTGTTCGGACAGGCCCGGCTGTTGTTCCTCAAGCGTTTGCCGAAGGAAATCGGCGAAAAGCGTGTGATAGCGGAACCATTGGCGCTCATTGTCCGTGGCGACGATGAACAGGTTGCTGCGCTCCAGATCTTCGATCATCGACTTGCTGTCGCTGCGATCGCCGACGGCATCGCACAGGGCCGGACAGAACTGTTCCAGCACGCTGGTTTGCAACAGGAACTGGCGGCATGGCTCGCTCTGCCGCGCGAACACGTCTTCGGCGAAGTATTCCGCCAACGCAACGTTGGCGCCGCTGAACGTGGAAATGAATGCGGCCGGATCGCCATGCCATTGCAAGGACAACGTGGCCAGATAAATACCGGAAATCCAGCCTTCGGTGCGCTCATGCAAACTGGCGATTTCTGGTGCGGCGAGGGACAGTTGACGCTTTTCCCGCAGGTAGCGGGTCGTCTCATCGAGGCTCAAGCGCAATGCTTCGGTGCCGATTTCCAGCAACTCGCCGCGGGCGCGTAGACGGCCCAGATTGATCGGCGGTGTGGTGCGCGTCGCGATGGCCACTGTGGCGCGGGCGGGCAACGCCTTGAGCAGGTGCTGGAAAAAATCCAGGACCGCTGGACTGTTGATGGCCTCGAACTCATCCAGCAGCACAGCGAATGACTCGTTTACCGGAGCGATGTGCTCAAGCAGCCATTGCTGTGCTTGCGCGGCATCGTCGCTACTCGGCGCGCCCGAGCTGTCAGCGATCAGGCCAAGATCGCGCAGCCCCGTGTGCAGCACGCTGACCAGGCGTGCCAAATCATTGTCCGTCGCGTCGAGATTGCACCACAACACCTGCCGCCCTTCAGCGAGGCAGCGTTCGCGGTACTGCTGCAGCAATGCGGTTTTGCCGTATCCGGCACCGGCGTTGATGAGGATCAGGCGTGCGCTTTCCCGTTGCGCCAATTGTGCAAGCAGGGCCGAACGTTCCAATTGCCCGGGCAGGGTCGCCGGCACCAGGAATTTGCTGGCACGGATATGCAGCTTTGCTCCCTGGGCTGGTTCGTTGGAACTACGTTCAAAACCTTCCATGCATCCTACCTTTGGTTGTCGTCGTGTCGGGGTGGCGCTTTCTAGTATCGCTCGTCATGAGCCAGATCCGATCCATGGTGCGAGCCCACCAGTGTAGCGGCCCGATACCTGATTGACAGCTCCCCGAACCGACCATTGCATGGAAGTCGAAACACCATGAGTGCCAATGAAAACCTGTGTGCTGCCGATATCCGCGTCATTCTCGACAAACAACGCGCCGCCTGTCTGGCCAACGAGCCTTGGACGGCGGAACAACGCTGTGAACTGATCGACCGCGCCATCGGCCTGTTGGTCGACTACCAAGGCGAAATCATCGAAGCCCTGGCCGCGGACTTCGGTCACCGCAGCCCCGATTTCTCGCGTCTGTTCGATGTGCTGGGGCCGCTGGCATCGCTGAAGTATACCAAGGCAAAAATCGCCGAATGGATGAAGCCTGACCAACGAGCCACCGACCGTGGCGAGGCGTGGGTGCAGTTTCAGCCGCTGGGCGTGGTGGGCATTCTCACGGCCTGGAATTTTCCGGGGAATATGGTCTTCAACGGTCTGGCAGGCGCATTGGCTGCCGGCAACCGGGTGATGATCAAGGTCTCGGAATACAACCCGAAAACCTCCGAATTGCTTGCGCGGATTTTCCGCTCGGTGTACGCCGAAGATGAAGTTGCGATCATTACCGGTGGGCCCGAAGTTGGCCAGGCGTTCAGCAGCCAGCCGTTCGACCACCTGCTGTTTACCGGTGCCAGCAGCATCGGCAAGCACGTCATGCGCGCCGCCGCCGAGAACCTGGTGCCGGTGACGCTGGAACTGGGCGGCAAGTCGCCGACCATCATTTCCCGCAGCGCTGATTTGAAAACCGCCGTCAGCAAAATCATCACCGGCAAACTGCACAACGCCGGCCAGATCTGCCTGGCACCGGACTACGTGTTCGTGCCTGAAGAACTGCAGGACGCGTTCGTCGCCACCGTCAAGGAAGTGGTATCCAAGCTATACCCGACGCTGCTGGAAAATCCGGACTACACCTCGGTCATTAATGCCCGTCATTTCCAGCGCCTGAACGGCTACCTCGACCAGGCGCGCAATGCTGATGTCGAGTTGATCGAACTGAACCCGGCCAACGAAGATTTCAGCGGCCAGCCGCATCACAAGATCGTCCCGACTTTGCTGCGTGATCCGGGCGACGAACTGCTGGTCATGCAAGACGAAATCTTCGGCCCGTTGCTGCCGTTCAAGCCCTACAAGGATTTCGCCGAAGTGGTGGCCTACATCAACTCGCGCCCGCGTCCGCTGGGCCTGTACTACTTCGGCAACGATGCCACTGAAGAATCTTTCGTCCTCAATCGCACCACCTCCGGCGGAGTGACGCTCAACGACGTCCTGCGCCACGGCGGGGTCGAGACGCTACCGTTCGGCGGTGTCGGCCACAGCGGCATGGGTTGCTACCACGGTTTTGATGGTTTCCGCACTTTCAGCCACGGCAAATCGGTACTGCGCGCCGCCGACGGTCCGGACCTGATGCGCCCGCCCTATGGCGAACAGATGCGTCAGATCGTCGGTTCGCTGATCAAGCGCTAAGGCGTTCCCAGTGATGACGGGAGCACCCGCCATCACCAACCGATTCCTGCTTCCAATAAGAGAATAAGAATATGAAAGCTGCCGTATTTCACAAACCCGGTACGCCACTGACCATCGAAAACGTCAGCATCAGCAAACCCGGCCCACGGGAAGTGCTGGTGCGTACCGTTGCCGTTGGCGTTTGCCATTCCGATCTGCATTTCGTCGATGGCGCCTACCCGCATCCGACCCCCGTTGTGCTCGGTCACGAGGCCTCCGGTATCGTCGAACAGGTCGGTTGCGATGTGCGCACGGTGAAGCCGGGCGATCACGTGGTGACGTGCCTTTCCGCCTATTGCGGGCACTGCGAACATTGCGTCACCGGCCACCTGTCGCTGTGTGTTTCGCCCGACACCAAGCGCGGCGCGGACGAAGAACCACGCCTGACTTACGTGCAAAAACCGATGACCCAGTTCATCAACCTGTCGGCCTACGCCGAACAGATGTTGGTGCATGAGCACGCACTGGTCGCGATCCGCCGCGACATGCCGCTGGACCGCGCAGCACTGCTCGGTTGTGCAGTCACCACCGGCACCGGCGCGGTGTTCAACACTGCCAAGGTCCGTCCGGGCGAAACCGTGGCCGTGATCGGTTGCGGCGGTATCGGCCTGGCCACCATCAACGGTGCGGCACTGGCCGGTGCCGGGCGGATCATCGCCATCGACATGCTCGACTCAAAACTGGAACTGGCCCGGCAATTCGGCGCCACCGACGTGGTCAACGCCAAGGACGGCGATGCCGTGAAAATGGTGCAGGAATTGACCCGTGGCGGTGTGCATCACTCCTTCGAATGCATCGGCTTGAAGCAAACCGCCGAGCAGGCTTTCGCGATGCTGGCTCGCGGCGGCACGGCCACGATCATCGGCATGATCAAGCCTGGCCTTAAGCTGGAAATCGATCCGCTTGCGTTGCTCCACGAGCGGCGCATCCAGGGTTCGTTCATGGGCTCCAACCGTTTCCCGGTCGACCTGCCGCGTCTGACCGACTTCTACATGCAAGGCCGACTCAAACTCGACGAAATGATCTCGCAGCGCATCAAGCTTGAGCAGATCAACGAGGCCTTCGATGAACTGCGCCACGGCGAACTCGCACGCTCGGTCATCGTCTTCGACCAGTGATTGGCCACTGCCGTCGCGGGTACAGCCCGTGACGGACCCTCACGCCCACCAAGACCGGCCATAAGCCGGCGCATGATTATTGAGGTAGTCGATGGATATCCAGTTCAGCCCAGAGGAAGTCGAATTTCGCGAAGAAGTCCGCGCCTTTCTACGGGACCAGTTACCGGCGGATATCGCCGCCCGAATCAATCAAGGCAAGAGCGTCTGCAAAGACGACCAGGTGCGCTGGATGCGCATTCTCAACGACAAGGGCTGGCTGGCTGCAAGCTGGCCGGTGGAGCAGGGCGGCACCGGTTGGGGCGCAGTGCAAAAGCACATTTTTGACGAAGAATGTTCAGTGGCGGGCGCACCGAGAATCGTGCCGTTCGGCGTGAACATGGTCGGGCCGGTGATCATCAAGTTCGGCACGCCCGAGCAAAAGGCGCATTACCTGCCGCGCATTCTCAATTGCGATGACTGGTGGTGTCAGGGCTATTCCGAGCCGGGCGCGGGTTCCGACCTGGCCAGCCTGAAAACCCGTGCCGTGCGCGATGGCGACCATTATGTGGTCAACGGCCAGAAAACCTGGACCTCCACCGGCCACATGGCCGACTGGATGTTCTGTCTGGTGCGTACCGATGTCGAGGCGCAGCAGCAACGCGGAATTTCCTTCCTGCTGATCGACATGAAGACTCCCGGCATCACCGTGCGGCCGATCATCACCCTCGAAGGTGGTCATTACGTCAACGAAGTGTTCCTCGATAACGTGCGCGCGCCGGTGCAGAACCTGGTCGGCCGTGAGAACGAAGGCTGGACCTGCGCCAAGTACCTGCTCACCCATGAGCGCACGACCATCGCCGGTATCGGCATTGCCAATGCCATGCTCGCGCGCCTGAAAAAGATCGCGAGTGTCGAGAAGCGCAACGGTAAACCGCTGATCGAGGACCCGGGCTTTCGCGCACAAATCGCCGACGTTGAAATCCAGTTGATGGCCATCGGCATGAGCAACTTGCGCATCCTCGCTGCGGCCCGCGATGGCGGCGTCCCAGGTTCGGAAAGCTCGATCCTGAAAATCAAGGGCACCGAGATCCGCCAGGCCATCACTTACCTGTTGACCAAGGCAGCGGGGCCTTATGCCGTGCCGTTGCTCAAGGACGAGTTGGGTTACGACTTCGATGGCGAGCTGCTGCACAACGACTACAGCACCACGTCGACCTGTCAGTACCTGGAAATGCGCAAAGCCTCGGTCTACGGCGGTTCCACGGAAATCCAGAAGAACATCATCGCCAAGATGATTCTCGAACTGTAAGGGGCAGACCATGGACTTCAAACTTTCAGAAGAGCAGCAAATGCTGCAAGACACCGCTGCCCGACTGGTTCGCGACACCTATGGTTTCGAGCACCGCGAGCAATTCCGCGAAAGCGCACAAGGCTTCAGTGGCGAGTTCTGGCAACAGCTGGGCGAACTGGGCCTGACCACGGTGCCATTTGCCGAAGCCTACGGTGGCTTTGGCGGCAATGGCGTCGATGTGATGCTGGTTGCCCAGGAACTGGGGCGCGGCCTGTGTCTTGAGCCTTGGTTGCACTCGGTGATTTTCGCCGGCGGGCTGGTCGAGCAGCTCGGCAGTGCGGCGCAGAAAAGCGAACTGCTGCCGCAGGTCGCCAATGCGCAGCTGCAATTGGCGGTGGCTATCGACGAGCCGCAGAGCCATTACCAGTTGCACGACGTGCAGACCCGCGCCGTGGCGGTGAACGGTGGCTGGTCCCTCTCGGGGCACAAGTCGCTGGTGGTGGGCGGGCAGAGCGCCGGTCTGATTCTGGTATCGGCACGCGTCGCCGGCGATGAACGCGACGAAGCTGGCATCAGCCTGTTCCTGGTCGATCCGGCGAGCGCGGGTATCAGCATCCGCGAGTACCCGACCATGGATGGCCGCCGAGCCTGTGACCTGTTCCTCGACAACGTGTTTGTCAGTTGCGCCGCTGTGTTGGGTATGGACGGCCAGGCACTGGACGCATTGCGTTACCAGCAAGGCCGCGCCATCGCTGCACAGTGCGCCGAAGCCGTCGGCAGCATGGAGGCCACGTGTGCGCTGACCCTTGATTACCTCAAGACCCGCAAGCAATTCGGTCAGGTCATCGGCAAGTTCCAGGTCCTGCAACACCGCATGGTCGACATGCACATCGAACTGGATCAGGCGACTTCCATGGCCATGCTCGCGGCCTGTGTAGCCGACGAGCCGGACAGTCCGGAACGCAGCCGCACGCTGGCCGCTGCCAAGTACATCGTTTGCCGTGCCGCGCGTTATGTCGCCGATCAGGGCATCCAGTTGCATGGCGGGATCGGCCTGACCTGGGAATACGTCCTCTCTCACCACGCCAAGCACCTGCTGATGGTCGCGCGCCAGTTCGGCGATGACGACCATCACCTTCAGGAATACAGCGCGCTGATGCAGGCGGTCTGAGTCCGGAGCCAGGGGGGAGGGTGGGCCTACCACCCGAGCCGGGCGGTGTTGAGGGCAAGGATGCGCATGCACAATCTTTCTACACCACCGGATGCTCAGTCATCGCACTGGTTTGTCATTGTCCGGGCCAGCTCCCGGCATTTTTTGGAGTCATCAAATGAAAGTCCTCGTAGCCGTCAAGCGCGTGGTCGATTTCAACGTCAAGGTTCGCGTCAAGGCGGACCATTCCGGCATCGACCTCGCCAACGTAAAAATGGCCCTGAACCCGTTCTGCGAAATTGCCGTGGAAGAGGCCGTGCGCCTGAAAGAGCAGGGCGTAGCCACTGAGATCGTCGTGGCTTCCGTAGGGCCGACCACGGCTCAAGAGCAATTGCGTACCGCCCTGGCATTGGGAGCCGACCGCGCCATCCTCATCGAAAGCAACGATGACTCGAACTCGCTGGCCGTGGCCAAGCTGCTCAAGGCCGTTGTCGACCAGGAACAACCGCAACTGGTGATCCTCGGCAAACAAGCCATCGACAGCGACAACAACCAGACCGGTCAGATGCTTGCCGCGCTCACCGGTTTTGCCCAAGGCACCTTCGCCTCCAAAGTTGCGATTACCGGAGACACCGTGAGCGTGACCCGTGAAATCGACAGCGGCTTGCAGACCGTCGCCCTGAGCCTGCCGGCGATTGTCACCACCGACTTGCGCCTCAACGAGCCGCGCTATGCGTCGTTGCCGAACATCATGAAGGCCAAGAAAAAGCCGCTGGAAACTGTCACGCCCGCATCGCTCGGGGTGAACACGGCGTCCACCGTCACCACCCTGAAAGTCGAAACACCGCCAACCCGCAGCGCCGGGATCAAGGTCAAGTCGGTGGCGGAACTGGTCGAGAAACTCAAGAACGAGGCGAAGGTAATCTGATGACTATCCTGGTTATTGCAGAGCACGAAACCGGCGCAATCGCCTCGGCGACCCTGAACACGGTTGCGGCGGCGCAGCAGATCGGCGGTGACATTCATCTGCTGGTAGCGGGTGCCAATGTCAGCGGCGCAGCCGAGGCAGCCGCCAAAATCGTCGGCGTGAGCAAGGTGCTGGTGGCCGATAACGCTGCCTACGCCCACCAATTGCCGGAAAACGTCGCGCCGCTGATCGTGGAGCTGGCCGGGGCTTACAGCCACATTCTGGCGCCCGCCACCTCCAATGGTAAAAACATCCTGCCGCGTGTTGCCGCGCAACTGGACGTTGACCAGATCTCCGAGATCATTGCCGTTGTATCGGCGGACACCTTCAAGCGCCCAATCTATGCCGGCAACGCCATCGCGACCGTGCAGTCTTCGGCATCGGTGAAGGTGATCAGCGTGCGTGCCACTGGCTTCGACGCCGTTGCCGCCGAAGGGGGCGCGGCGGATGTCGTGCACGTCAACGCCAGCCATGATGCCGGTTTGTCGTCATTCGTCGCCGAAGAATTGGCCAAGTCCGATCGCCCTGAACTGACCGCTGCGAAAATCGTGGTGTCCGGTGGCCGTGGTATGCAGAACGGTGACAACTTCCAGTACCTGTACTCGTTGGCCGACAAGCTCGGTGCCGGTGTTGGCGCCTCGCGGGCGGCGGTCGATGCCGGTTTCGTGCCCAACGACATGCAGGTCGGCCAGACCGGCAAGATCGTTGCGCCACAGTTGTACATCGCCGTCGGTATCAGCGGCGCCATCCAGCATCTGGCGGGGATGAAAGACTCGAAGATCATCGTCGCGATCAACAAGGACGAAGAGGCACCGATTTTCCAGGTCGCCGATTACGGTCTGGTGGCAGATCTGTTCGAAGCAGTACCGGAGCTGGAACAAGCCCTCTGAATCAATTCGAAGCTGACCCACTGTAGGAGCGAGCTTGCTCGCGATGGTCTTGAGGACGCTGCGTTTAACCAGAAAGCACGCGTTTTCGTTAACGACCATCGCGAGCAGGCTCGCTCCTACAAGAGCGGTTCTCCCACGCACAAGGAACGCAGCATGAGTCAAGCAGCGGAGCAGTACCTGCCGATAACGTCCGACTATTCAGAACAGCAAACCCGTCTGGTTTACCGCAAGGTGATTTTGCGGTTGTTGCCTTACCTGTTCCTGGCCTATGCCATCAACACCATCGACCGCTTGAACGTGTCCTTCGCCAAGCTGCGCATGGCTGAAGACATCGCCCTTACTGACGCGGCCTACGGCATCGGCGCGGGCATTTTCTATCTGGGTTACATCCTCTTCGAGGTGCCGAGCAACGTCTATCTGCAGCGCATCGGCGCCCGCGCCACGCTCACGCGGATCATGCTGCTGTGGGGCATGGTGACGGTGGCCACGGCTTTCGTGACCACGGCGAATCAACTGATCTTCGCGCGGTTTTTGCTCGGTGTGGCGGAAGCCGGTTTTTTTCCCGGCGTCATCCTGTACCTGACTTACTGGTTTCCGGCCGCGCTGCGTGCGCGAATCACCGCTGTGTTCCTCATGGCGGCGATGATCGCAGGCATCGTCAGCGGACCGCTGGCCGGCACCATCATGAGCCATTTCGATGGCTGGCTGGGACTGCGGGACTGGCAGGTGCTGTTCGTTGTCGAGGGGATTCCGGCGATGTTGCTGGGGGTGTTCGGCTGGTTCTGGCTGGTCGATAAACCAGAAGAGGCGCGCTGGCTCACCGCACAGGAAAAACACGTACTCGCTTCAGCCCTCGCTCAGGGACGACCGGCGGACACGCCCAACGCCAGCCTGGCCCAGGTGCTGCGTAATCCCCGGGTGTACATCGCCGGGTTGGTATTTTTTTGCATCTACAGCGGTTCGAACACGGTGTCCTATTGGATGCCGACGTTGATTCGCGGCTTTGGCGTTCAGGACCTGAAGACCATCGGCCTGTTGGCCAGCGTGCCTTACATGTGCGCGTTGGTTGGCATGTACCTGCTGGCCCGCAGTTCCGACAAACGCCTGGAGCGGCGCTGGCACGTGAGTTTGACCCTGCTGCTGAGCGCAACCTGCTTCTTTCTGCTCGGCCCGTTTCAGAACCACTTGTTGTTTTCGCTGGTGTTCATGAGTGTCGGCGCGGCTGCCGCGTTGTCCGCACTGTCGTTGTTCTGGAGTATTCCACCGGCCTTGCTGTCGCCTTCGGCGGCGGCGGTGGGCATTGCGGTGATCAGTTGCATCGGCGGCATGGCCGGTGTCGTCAGTCAGATCGTGGTGGGCGCGATCAAATCGGCGACGGGGGATTTGTACCTGGCGTTCGATGTGATCGCCGGCGTGTTGGTGGTGGGCGCCGTGGTGTTGCTGGTGGGCATTCCTGCCAGACAATTGACCGAACGTGTGAAGCCGTAAGGCACTGTCCGGCCCATCGCGGATTTGCCCGCGATGGGCCGTGGTCTTTCAGGAGATCCAGCCTTTCGCACGGGCAATCGCCAGGGTTTCGGTGCGCCCCTTGGCATCGAGCTTTGCGTAGATTTTCTGCAAGTGCGATTTCACCGTGAACTCGGAAAGGAACACCTTCTCGGCAATGTCCTTGTTGCGATGCCCGGCGGCCAGCAATTGCAGGATCTGGTATTCACGCACCGTCAGCACTTCGTGGGCACCGTTATCGTTACGCGCACCGTCCATGTTGCCGCCGATGATACCCAGCTGTTGCAACAGCTTCTCGACGAAGGCCGGTTCGATGCCCAGTTCCTTGCAGCGAGCCTTGCCGGTTGCCGCCCAGCGTTGCAGCAGTCCTGCAAGGCGATCACCTTCCTCGATGAACGTGGCGAGGAAGCCATCATGGCTGGCCAGGCGCAATGCATCGTTGAGCGCCTGGAAGGCTTCTTGTGGTTGAAGCAGGCTGTCCAGCGCCATCGCCAGAAGAATGTGCAGCTTCAGTTCGCGACGGTAATGCTGCCAGTGTCGCGCCTGTTCGATCGCGGCGCGCAGCGCCTTGACCGCTGCGGCGCCTTCACCCTGGGCAATGCGTAAACGCTGGCGGGCGATACTGGGAGTATCGACGTCATTTGCGAAGCGGATGAACTCGGGGCGATCCCAATCGCCGGTCAGGTCCGCGGAATTCAGCGCTTGCACGGCCGTGTCCAGACGCTGTTCGAGCAATGCCACGCGAGCGCGCTCCAGCCACGCCGAGCATTCGACACGACGCGAGCCGACCTGCCGGCCGATCTGTTCCAGCTCCACCAGGCAGCGCATCCAGGTGGTGCGATCACCACGGCTGTAAGCGATTCGCGCAGTCAGCACGTGGGTAACAATCTGGTTCTCTGGAGAGCTGACCTGTTTGGCGAAAAACAGGCTGCGTGACAGGTATTTTTCCGCGCCATCAAAAGCGCCGCTTTCGTACAACAGCAAGCCGTGGAGGATGTCCATCGACAGCTTGGCTTCGTGCGGCTTGCGCTGGCCGTTGTTTTGCGGGCTGTCCGGCGTGCTCTGCATGCGCACGATGGCGTTGCTCAGGCGACCCTGAATCAGGTCCAGAATGCTCTCGTTGACGCTGAAGGTATGGCGCAAAAAGCTCGAATGAATCCGTGGGTCGCGTTGCAGCGCACTCGACAACAGGTTGCGCGCTTCATCGTAACGACCGCTGGCGACCATGTTCATGGCTACCGAGCTGGCCAGCACCATGTACAGGTGGACCTCGTCGTCGGGTATGCATGCGAGTGCTTCGATGCCTCGGCGGCAGCATTCCTCGCTGTGATCGGTAACGCCCAGGTGCAGGCAATGCAGGACTTCGGTGACGTAGGCATAGGCCGGTCCCGACTCACGCTCAAGACGTTCGGCAACCTGCATGGCTTCTTTCAAACGAGTCGTCGTCCCCAGCAACCAGGCACAGACCTGATTGAGTTGCGGGTACTGGTCGCGGGTTTCCAGCGGAATGCGATCCAGCCAGCGCAGCAGCAGACGCGTGCGGCCGCTGTCGATCAGCGTGTCCAGGTGGGTGTTCAAGCCCTCGGCGGCTTCGTCCAGCAGGCCGGCGCTGAACAGGTGCTCGATGGCGGGAATCGGTTGCTTCGCCTGGAAAAACCAGCGAGCGGCAGTTTCATGAAGCTCCCTCGCCATGCCCGGATACAGGCGGTCCAGGGCGTGCCGCAAGAAACTGGCAAACAGATGATGGTAGCGAAACCACTGTTGCTGACTGTCGACCGGCACCAGGAACAGGTTGGTCCGGTCCAGATGATCAATCATCGCGCGGCTGTCGCTGCGGCCGGTTACCGCTTCGCAAAGCGGCACGCAGAACTGTTCAAGGACGCTGGTTTGCATCAGGAACACGCGGCAGTCTTCGCTCTGGCGCGCAAGGATGTCCTCGGTCAGGTACTCGGCCAGCTCAAGGTTGGAGCCGGAGAAGGATGAGATGAACGCGGCATGATCCTCGCGATCCTTGAGCGACAGGCTGGCCAGATAGAGCCCGGCGATCCAGCCTTCCGTGCGGCGGTACAGGGTTTCCAGTTCATTGTCGTGCAACGGGATTTGCCGCTTGTCGCGAATGAAGGCCATGGCCTCGTCGGGGGTGAAGCGCAGGTCACTCGGCCGGATTTCCAGCAACTGCCCACGGGCACGAATGCGACCCAGGCCAATGCCCGGCGTCGAGCGCGACGCCATCACCACGACGCTGCCCGTGGGCAATTGCTCGATCAGCTGCTGGAGAAAATCCAGTACTTCGGAGTTCTGGATGACCTCTACCTCGTCGAGCAGGACGGCAAACGGCGTTGTGCTGGCGGCGATCTGCTCCAGCAGGTCGTCGGCGCTTTGCTGTTCATCGCCCAGCGATTCGGCGGTCACCGGCAGCAAGCCGCGCAGGCCGTTGTCCAGTAAACCGACAAAACGCTGCAAGTCATTGTCGGCGGCTTCCAGGTTGATCCACAGCACATGTTTGCCGTTTGCCAGACTGCGTTCGCGGTGTTGCTGCATGAGCGTGGTCTTGCCGAACCCGGCGGCGGCGCGGATGAGAATCAGACGGGCGGTGTCCGCCTCGGCCATTTGCTGCAACAGGCGCGAACGTGAGAGGTGGCTGTCAGCGGATTTCGGACTGGCGTATTTGATGGAGACACTTCGAGTGACAGACGTCTCGCCCGGGGCAGTTGCGCTGGAAGGGGCGACGGGCATGATCCCAGGGTTGTCCCAGTGAACAGGCATTGAGCAAATCTCCATACAAGTCGCTTGCCCTTTGAACGAAGCGGCAAGGCTGACCATTTTATTATTCTGGGTCCGAGCATAGTGCCACGGTTGGCCAATGTCCGAGACTTTGGTCTAACGCGATCCGCCCGGCGCATTGATGTGCCTCGCCCCATTATTGTGCGTGCGTCCCGTTCTGCAAACCCGCCCCCCCTGTGAGGGTGGCTCTCCTGCCACTCGGCCCGTGCAACGATTGCTGCAACACGATGGAACGGGCTTTTCCCGTTTTCCCCTGCAATCAGGCTGTGGTGAAAGGTTACCGGATGGACGTTCAGCGCAAGATCTACCGCGAAGACCATGAAATGTTCCGCACCACCGTGCGGCGTTTTCTGGAGCGTGAATACCTGCCGGGCCGGGAACACGGCGAGGATGTCGATCGCAGTGTCTGGCTGAAGGCTGGGCGCGAGGGATTGCTGTGCGTGATGTTGCCGGCGCAATTCGGTGGCGGCGGAGACTTCGGTCATGCGGCGGTGGTTCGTGAGGAGTTCGCCCGGGCCGGTGTCTGCGACGGGGCGTTGTCCCTGCATTCGGACGTTATCGCGCCGTGCATTGCCCTGCTGGGCAGTGAAGAACAGCAACGCCGCTGGTTGCCCGGCGTTTGCAGCGGCGAGGCGATTCTGGCACTCGCAGTTGCCGAGCCTCAGGGCAAATTCAAGAAAACCTTGCCCACGCAGGCTATCCGCAACGGTGATCAGTACGTGATCAACGGCAGCAAGGTCTGTGTCGGCAATGGCATGCAGGGCAACCTGATCGTGCTGGCCTGTCGCATCGAGGCGGATGAAGGCCTGAGTCTGATCATGGTCGAAACCGACCGGGCAGGGTTGCATCGCTCGCGCAGCCTGCAAAGTGGCGGACAAGCCAGTGCCGCCGAACTGTTTTTCGACAACGTGCGCGTGCCCCTCGGTAATTTGCTCGGCGAGGCGGGCCGGGGCATGGAATACCTGAATCAGGCGTGGGGCCAGGAACATCTGCTGCTGGCGATTTTCGCCGCCCGGCGCCTGGAACACTTGCTCCAGCAGACCCTTGCCGAGGTGCAGCAGCCCGACGGCAACGGCGGTTCACGCTGGGATTTGCCATACACCCGCCTGAAGCTGGCCGGGATCAAGGCGCGTACCGTGGGTTTGCGCATCCTGGTCGATTACTACCTCGGGGCACGCCTGCGTCTCCCGTTGTCCGCCGAGCATTCGGCGATCGCCAATCTCAATGCCAGCGAAACCCTGCGCAAATGCAGCGATGAGCTCACACGGCTACGCGGCACCGGCGGCGCCTTGCGCACCCACTCCACGGCCCATGCTCTGACCGAACACGGCGGAGCCGGCAAAGCCCTGCACGAAATCATTGCCCACGCGTTGTGACATTCCCCATTCCACCGAAAAGCCAGGATCTATCCATGAGTGAAAAAGTGTTAGTAGCCGGGGTCGGCATGATCCCTTTCACCAAGCCAGGCGCGAGCCCAAGCTATATCGACATGGGCGCCGAAGCGGTGCGCATGGCCCTGGCCGATGCGGGCCTGAGCTACGACCAGGTACAAATGGCGTTCGCCGGTTACGTTTACGGCGACACCACCTGCGGCCAGGCTGTGCTGTATCGCGTGGGCCGTACGGCGATTCCGGTGTTCAACGTAAACAACGCCTGCGCCACCGGTTCGAGCGCGCTGTACCTGGCGCGTGCCGCCGTCGAGAGCGGTCAGGTCGAATGCGCGCTGGCGGTCGGTTTCGAACAGATGCGTCCGGGGCCGACCCGTTCCAATTTCGACGACCGTCCGTTACCCCGTGGCGACTACCTGCCGATCCAGGACGAATTGTGCGGCGATGCCGGTGACATCCCGCGCAACCTGATCACCTTCGGCGGCGCCGGTCGCGAACACATGCGCAAGTACGGCACGCAGATGAGCACCTTTGCCGCGATCCGCGCCAAGGCCAGTCGCCATGCTGCCAACAACCCGCTGGCGCTGTTCAAGAAAGTCGTGACCACCGAAGAGGTGATGAATGACCAGCTCATGTGGGAAGGCGTGATGACCCGCATGATGGCCTGCCCGCCGACCTGTGGCGCCGCTGCCGCGATCATCTGCTCGCCGGCCTTTGCCCGCAAACATGGCCTGCGCACCGACGTGGCGATCCTCGCCCAATCGCTGGTGACTGACCCGACGGAGTCGTTCGAGCCGAAAACCATGATCGGTTTCGTCGGGTCGTACATGGCCGAGCGCGCCGCCAACGAAGTCTACGAAAAGGCCGGCGTCGGCCCGCAAGACATCCGTGTGGTCGAGTTGCATGACTGCTTTGCCCATAACGAATTGCTGACTTACGAGTCCCTCGGTCTGTGCCCGGTCGGCGGAGCCGAGAAATTCGTACTCGACGGCGACAACACCTACGGCGGACGAGTGGTGACCAACCCGTCCGGCGGTCTGCTTTGCAAAGGCCACCCACTTGGAGCTACAGGCCTGGCGCAGTGCTACGAGTTGAGCCATCAGCTGCGCGGCACGGCCGGTGCGCGGCAGGTCGAAGGCGTGCAGCACGCCTTGCAACACAACCTCGGCCTGGGTGGCGCCTGTGTCGTGACGCTGTTCGGCAGGAACTGAACCCCTTTGGCCGCGCGCCGTCGCGGCCTTTTTTCAACACTCAAACAAGAAGAACACCATGGAAAAAACACTCGAAGGTAAAGTCGCCATCGTCACCGGTTCCGGTCGCGGCATCGGTCGCTGCGTGGCGCTGAAGTTCGCCGAAAAAGGCGCGCGGGTCATCATCAACGACCTGGACGAAGGTCCGGCCAATGAAGTGATCGCTGAAGTTCGCGCATTGGGCAGCGATGCCGTCGCCTGCATCGGCAACGTCTCGGCGCCGGACTTTGGCGATCGCATCGTCAAGACCGCACTGGATGCGTTCGGTCGCCTCGACATCATCGTCAACAACGCCGGCTTCACCTGGGACAACGTGATCCAGAAGATGGGCGATGAGCAGTGGGACGCCATTCTCGACTGCCACCTCAAGGCGCCGTTCCGCATCCTGCGCGCGGCTTATCCGTACTTCCGCGAAGCCAGCAAGGCCGAGGCCGAAGCGGGGCAGGAAGTGTTCCGCAAAGTGGTGAACATCTCGTCGGTGTCGGGCACCCAGGGCAACGCCGGTCAGGTCAACTATTCCTCGGCCAAGGCCGGCATCATGGGCATGACCAAGACCTTGGCCAAGGAATGGGGACGCATGAAGGTCAACGTCAACTGCGTGGCTTTCGGTTTCATCGAAACCCGCCTGACCCAACCGACCACCGAAGAAAAAACCGTGCAGGTCGAAGGCCGCGACATCAAGGTCGGCGTGCACCCGGATCGCATCCTCGCCGCCAGCCGTGAAATCGCCCTGGGTCGTCCGGGCACCGCCGAAGAAGCGGCCGGTTCGGTCTACATGTTCTGCATTCCGGAATCCGACTACGTGACTGGCCAGACCATCATTTGCGGCGGTGGTCGCGGCGGATTCTAAGCAACCGACGGGCTCATGACTGCCGCGAACCGGGCTTGGGGGGGGGTGCTGCTCCCGGCCTGTCAGCGGCGGTTCATTGAGCACGCTGCCTCTGTGCACTGGCCATAAGAGAAGGAGTCCAATGATGACTACCACCGCCGACGATTCACCCGACCGTATCCTGCTGCATACCCGCGAAATCACTTGCAAGGGCTATCAGCGCAGCGATGGCCTGTTCGATATCGAAGGGCGTCTGCAAGACCTGACCAATGAACCGACGGATCTGCCGTTTCACCACCTGGGCCATGGCGGCACTATTCATGACATGCGCCTGGTGATGACATTCGATGCCGACATGGTCATCCGCCACGTCACCGCACAGACGGCCACGGGCGCCAGTCCTTTTTGTGCCGGTGCAGCCCCGGCCTATTCCGCGCTGGTGGGGCTGACGATAGCCTCCGGTTTCAAGCAAAAACTCAAAGCGATTGTCGGCGGTGCAAATGGCTGCATGCACATGACCGAATTGCTTGAACGCATGGCGTCGACGGCGATGCAGACCATCTTTTCCACCTACCGCACTGAAGCCACCCGTCGCAGAGCTGCCAGCGCGCAACGGGAAATCGCCGTGCGGCCGTGGGTGATCGGTACGTGCCACGCCTACCGTGAGGATGGCGAAGCAGTAAAACTGCTGTGGCCGCAGGGATTACCCAAGTCCTGACGAGCGTGCGAATGAACGGTGCGCATTGTCCGGTCGATACCAAAGCCGTATCGGCAAACGACGCGTCTGGCCTTACAATGCGTAGCGACATTTCATACAGCGCGGAGGGCGCTTTACTCCCTGTTGTTCGTCGCTTGGCCCGTCATTCCGGAAAGTGTCCACCTATGTCTTTTCCCCCTGTAACTGGCACTGCTTCTTGCCCGTCAGCCGACGCTGACCAGTCCATCGCCGATACCAAGGTTGTGCCGCCGCGCGGGGCCCGGCGCCTGGTGCCGCGCGAAGACTTGCTGGCGCGTCTGCAGGAAGTTCGCCGGCAACGTTGCGTGGTGATCCAGGGGCCTGCCGGGTGTGGCAAGACCAGTGCGTTGCTGGCTTGGCGACGCGAGTTGCTGGCCATGAATTTCGATGTGGCCTGGCTGTCGCTGGCGGCCGAAGACGACGATCTGGAACGTTTCTCTCGTTGCTTGCAAGCCAGTCTGGCTGAAGTCGTGCCGGAGCGGGTGCGCGATGCCGGTTTCCTGTTGGGTCGTGACAACGACGAGATGGCTGTCGAACATTGGGTGATCACCCTGGTTCAGGGCATCGCCCAGCATCCGCGAGAGCTGGTGCTGATGCTCGACGACATGCACCACTTGCAAGAGCCGCGCATCGTCCAGGCGCTGCAATGGCTACTCAATTACGGGCCGGAAAATCTGCATCTGGTGTTCGGTTCCCGCGCCGGTATGCCGTTTCCATTGGCAGGCTTGCGTGCCCGCGCCCAGGTCAGCGAATTCGACCTGCGCGATCTGCGTTTCAGCCGTGCCGAATCGGAGCATTTCCTGCGTGAGCACCTTGGTGCCATCGACCCGCGCGACGCTGCCGTGCTGCACGAACTCACCGACGGCTGGGTCGCCGGCCTGCAACTGTTTGCTGTCGATCTCAAGGCCAAGCAAATGACCCGGTTTGACCGGGTGCAGATCCGCGATGCCGACGCCTTCGCCGAGTATTTCGAACGTGAAGTGCTGGTGCGCCTGGAACATGAAGACTTGCGTTTGCTGACCAGCGCTTCGATCTGTGAGCGCTTCTGCGCCTCGTTGTGCGCGACGTTGCTCGGTCAACCCTACGCCATCGCGGGCATGATGACCCAACTGGCACGGCTCGACGGCGACAATCTGTTCATTACTCAGGTCAAGAGCCACGACCGCGAAACCTGGTATCGCCTGCACCCGTTGCTGTGCAGCGTATTGCGTGCGCGTCTTGAGGCCAGCCCGCTGCAAGAGCGACAAGCCCTGCACGCCGCTGCACGTGGCTGGTTCAGCGACCATGAACACCTTGATGAAGCCGTGCGCCATGCAGTACAGGCCGGTGATCCCGAGGCGGCTGCCGATATCGTCGAGGCGTGCGCCACCGACCTGTTGGCCAAGGGCAACCTCAGCCAGGTTTCAGGGTTGTTGAAGGGGTTGCCGGCGGAACAGACCGCCGAGCGTTTTGGCTTACAGGTGGTCATGGCGCACCTGCAACTTTATGCGCGCAATTTCCCGGCCTTGCAGCAGACGTTGCAGCACCTGCGAACCCATCACGAAAAACTCGACCGCAAGCAGCGCCATGCACTCACCGTGTTGCAAGGCAGCCTGGCCATGCAGCAAGACGATTCGGCAGCGATGCTGGCGACATTGCCCGAGCTGCTGGCGATCCCCACCGATGCCGACGATTTCTCCTACTCCGGACGCAGCAATACGCTGGCTTGGTTCTACATGTACCAGGGCGACTACGAAAAGGCCCGGGAAGTGCTCGAATGCGGAGAGCGACTGCAAGGCTCGCCACGACGCAGCCTGCTCGGCCGTTGCATGAGCGGCATGAGCCTGGCCCTCGAAGGCCGAATTACCCAGGCCGAACACCTTTACCGCGAAGTACTGGAAGAAGCCGAAGCCCATGGCGTCGGTTATCTGGTGGTCAGCACCATGGCCGCGGGCCTGTTGGGTACGGCACTGTACGAGCAAGGTGACTACGAAGCGGCCTGCCAGTTACTGGAACGTCGCATGAAGCTGGTGGAGCGGGTGGCGATTCCCGACACGGTGTTGCAATGCATGCAGACGCTGGCCATGGCCCATTGGCTGGCTGGGCGACGGGCCGAGGCTTTCACCTGCCTGGAGCGGCTGGAACATCATGCAACCCGCTATGACCTCGGCCGATTGCTGGTGTGTGCGCTGCTGTTGCGCATGCGCTGGTTGCAGCAGATCGGTGATGAATCTGGGGCCGACGTAGCGCTGCAACGCATCCAGCACACGGCGCAGCAGTACCCCGCGTCGGGTACCGGCACGGCCGCGGAAATTCAGGTAATCGCCCGTCGGTCTCTGATTGAGCGGCAACTTCACACTGGGGACTTCCGCGCCGCCGCCGAGCGCATGCCGGCACTGATCGAGGTTTCGCAGAGTGACCGACGCTGGCGCCGCGTGGTGCCGATGCGCGTGCAATTGGCCGTCATCGAACAAGGTTGCGACAAACCGCTAGAGGCTCGCCAACACTTGATCGAAGCGCTACGCCAAGGCCATCGCCTCGGGTTGTTGCGCAGTGTGCTGGACGCGTGGACGAACGTGCCGTCGATGCTTGAAACATTGCTGGCTGATAACGCGCTTGATCCAGTGCTGACGTTCTACGCTCAACGCTTGCTCGACATCGCCCGCAGTGCACAGGTCAGCAACGAGCAAATCCCGAGTGCCGCGGCGAATCTGCTCAGCGCTCGGGAACTCGACGTGATGGGGTTGGTGGCCCAGGCGCTGCCGAACAAGAAGATCGCCCGGGTGTTGAACCTGTCACCGGAAACGGTGAAATGGCACATGAAGAACATTTTCTACAAGCTGGGCGTTACCGGTCGCGACGAGGCGATAGCCAAAGTGCGCGACCTGGCGCTGAAGCTGCCGGGTAATCCCTCCGTTTGATCTTCGTGCGAATCAGCCGTTTCGCAGCGGCCAGCGGTACAGCAGCGGTTGCTTGCGCATGAATCGCCCGGTGGCGTCCTTGAGATAGCTGGAAGTCACGGCAATCGCTTGGGCATTGGCTTCTTCGCCCAATTGACTGTGCAGACCGTTACTCAATGAATGGTCGAGCAAACGCCTGGTCATGGCGAAGGTCGTCCCCGACAGATTCGCCATGCTTTGCGCCAATTCCAATGCCCGAGCCCGGTAGCTGTCGACAGGCAGCACTTCGAGGGCGATGCCGAGTTTCAGCGCTTCAACCGCCGAAACTTCTCGTGCCGAATAGATCAATTCCTTGGCTTTTTGCACGCCGACCACACGGGGCAGGGTCCAGGTTGCGCCCAGATCGGGGACCGCACCGATGCGCGAGAACACCATGCAAAACCGCGCACGATCAGAAGCGACAATGAAGTCTGCCATCAGCGCCAGACTGAACCCGGCGCCATAGGCCACGCCATCCACGGCCGCGATCAGCGGACGCTCAAGCCCTGCAAATGCGGCGGGCAGCTGATTGAGTTCGCTCATGCGCGTGCACATCTGGCTGGCGTCGCGGTCATTGCGAGACATGACGTCGACATCACCACCGGCACAGAAGTCGTCGCCGGCGCCTGTCAGCACTACGGCGCGGATGTCGGCGTCGCGGCGGATGTCGGAAAGGGCATCGAGCATGGCTGTGCACATGTCCGAATTGAAGGCGTTCTTGCAGGCGGGACGGGACATGACCAGTGTGGCCACGCCGTCGGTTCTGGTTACATCGAGCACTGACATGGGAAATCTCCGATTGTTTTTATTCTGGAGTCTTGTCCTGCGGGGCATGGCTCACTGAAGGCAAGCCATGCCTCGATCCGCGCGGTTACAGCGTGCGCGCGATCAGTTCTTTCATCACTTCGTTGGAGCCGCCATAAATGCGCATCGGCCGGGTGTTGATGTGCAGCCGTGCGATCGGGTATTCCAGCATATAGCCGTAGCCACCGTGCAGTTGCAGGCACTCGTCAATGATGTTGCAGGCTTGGGTCGAGGCCCACCACTTGGCCATCGCCGCCGTGGTTGCGTCCAGTTCGTGCCGGATCATCTTGTCCAGGCAATCGTGGATAAAGGTGCGGGCAATGGTCACGGTGGTCTGCATTTCCGCCAGTTTGAAGCGGGTGTTCTGCATGTCCAGCAGCGGCTTGCCGAACAGTTTGCGGTCGTTGGTGTACTTGATGGTTTCCTCGACCGCACGCTCCATGGCGCCCAGTGCGTTCATGGCGATGAACATGCGCTCCTCGGGCAATTGCTGCATCAACTGGACGAAGCCTTTACCTTCTTCCGTGCCGAGCAGATTGGCCACCGGTACGCGCACGTCATCGAAGAACAACTCGGAGGTGTCCTGGCCTTTCTGGCCGAGCTTGTCGAGGATGCGTCCACGGCGGAAACCCGGCAGGTCTTTGACCTCCAGCACGATGATCGACATGCCCTTGGCGCCCAGGCTCGGGTCGGTCTTGCACACCAGCAATACCAGGTCGGCGAGGTAGCCGTTGGTGATGAACGTCTTCGAGCCGTTGATGACGTAGTGGTCACCATCGCGAATGGCTTTGGTCTTGACGTTCTGCAGGTCGGTGCCGGCGCCCGGTTCGGTCATGGCGATTGCCGCTACCATTTCCCCGGTGGCCATTTTCGGCAGCCAACGCTGTTTCTGCTCTTCGCTGGCGTAGCGCAACAGGTAATGCGCGCAGATCGCACTGTGCACGTTGGTGCCCAGGCTGGTGGCAACGGCGCGGGCCAGTTCGTAGCCGATGATTGCGTTGTGCGCATGGCTGCCGCCGCTGCCGCCGTACTCTTCCGGAATCGCCGGGCAGAGCATGCCCATCTCGCCGGCCTTCAGCCAGGTTTCACGGTCGACATGCTTTTGATGGGCCCAGCGCTCTTCGTGGGGCACCAGTTCTTCGGCGGCAAAACGGCGGACCGATGCCTGGAAGATCGCCAGGTCTTCGGTTAACCACGATGGTCTGTATTCGCTCATTTGAATCCTCGGTAGGTGAGGGGACGGGGACTCTTGCCATGCTGGGCGCAGCCCGAATTTTCAGCGAGCGCCGAAGGGATGATGCTGTGGAGTAGGTGGGGGGTCGTTCGAAGGGATGTTTTGGGGGAGTAGTTGGTGGGCTTCGGTTTTTGAACGAGTACTTATCCGTTGCTGCGGTAACGGCAGCTTAGGGTTCCGCCCTTACGTACGGCCCCAGTAAGCGAGGCGGCCTACCTGCCGGCCTGTTTGTCTGGTTCGCACGCATTCCAGGCTGTGGGAGCCAGCCTGACAGTCGACCTGATTTTGTGCTGCATCACGCCCAATGTAGGAGCTGCCGAAGGCTGCGATCTTTTGATCTCGCTTGTAAAAAACAAAATCAAAAGATCGCAGCCTCGTTGCACTCGACAGCTCCTACAGGGAAACGCGCACGCATCAAGTGCCGCTACTCCCTCCAACCGTCCTTTCGAACGCCTCTCGCTATCTCCCCAACTTCATCCCTTCGACGGTCGAAGCGCACTTGTGCGCAAACCTAGGATGAATGCCAACGAAAACCAGCCGGCCGGCGGGTACGACAACTGAACGTGTACGCCAAAGGAAATCCATCCATGAGTGAAAAAGCCGTAGTTGCCGGGGTCGGCATGATTCCCTTCTCCAAACCGGGAGCCAGCCCCAGCTACACCGACATGGGAGCCGCGGCGGTGCGCCTGGCGCTGAAAGATGCCGGCATCGACTATGACAAGGTGCAGATGGCCTTTGCCGGTTATGTCTATGGCGATTCCACCTGCGGCCAGACGGCACTCTATGAAGTGGGGCGCACGGCGATCCCGATCGTCAACGTCAACAACAATTGCTCCACCGGTTCTACCGCCTTGTACCTGGCCCGTGCCGCCGTGCAGAGCGGTCAGGCTGACTGCGTGCTGGCACTCGGTTTCGAACAGATGCAGGCCGGTGCGCTCAAGTCGCACTGGGATGACCGCCCACAGACCCGCGCCAATTTCGTCCACGTCATGGAAGACCTGACCCGCGATGTCGACCTGCCGCGTGCCCTGAAAACCTTCGGCGGTGCCGGTCGCGAGCACATGCAGAAGTACGGCACCCGCATGGAAACCTTCGCCGCCATCCGCGCCAAGGCCAGCCGTCATGCGTCGAACAATCCGCTGGCGTTGTTCAAGAATGTCCTGAGTACTGAAGACGTGATGAACGATCAGGTCATGTGGCCGGGCGTAATGACGCGTCTGATGGCGTGTCCTCCGACCTGCGGCGCGGCGGCGGCGATCATTTGTTCGCCGGCATTCGCCAAGAAGCATGGGCTGCGCAGCGACGTGGTGATCCTCGCGCAGTCGCTGGTGACCGATCCGGTGGAGTCCTTCGATCCGCCTTCGATGATTGCCTATGCCGGTTTCCACATGACCCAGCGCGGCGCGCAGATGGTCTACGAGCAGGCAGGCGTCGGCCCGCAGGACGTGCGTGCCGTCGAACTGCATGACTGCTTCGCCCACAACGAATTGCTCACCTACGAAGGCCTCGGTCTGTGCGCCGTCGGTGGTGGCGAGCAGTTCGTCCTCGATGGCGACAACACCTACGGCGGCCAGGTGGTGACCAATCCGTCCGGTGGCCTGCTTTCCAAGGGTCACCCGTTGGGCGCCACCGGCCTGGCCCAGTGCTACGAGCTGACCCATCAATTGCGCGGTACCGCCGACAAGCGCCAGGTCGAAGACCTGAACATCGCCTTGCAGCACAACCTCGGCCTGGGTGGCGCCTGCGTCATCACCCTGTACGGACGCAATTGAGCTGAACCCCGGCGCGCCCTCGAGCGGGCGCGCATAACAACAAGAGGAGTGAGACAAATGGCTGACAAGAGCCTGATCGGGCACAAGCTCGATACATTCAGCGTCGATGTCGAGAAGGGTCGCCTGCGTTTTTTTGCCAAGGCCATTGGCGAAACCGATCCGGTCTACACCAATGAGGCTGCCGCCCAGGCTGCCGGGCACAAAGCGTTGCCTGTGCCACCGACGTTTCTCAAATGTCTGGAAGGCGAGGGTCGTGACCTGGCCGCTTTCCTGAAACTGGTGAATTTTGACCTCGGCCGCATCCTGCACGCCGAACAGTCCTTCGTTTTTCACGCCCTGGCCTACGCCGGTGACGTGCTGACCTTCGACGCACACATTTCCGATGTGTACGAGAAGAAGGGCGGCGCCCTGCAATTCGTGGTCATGGAGTCGCGTGTGACCAACCAGGACGGCGTGCACATCGCCGATGTCCGCTCGTCCCTCGTCCAGCGTTGAGGAATTGTCGATGACCCTCTCTAACACCACCCACGCGCAGTTTTCCGATATCCAGATTGGCGACGTGATCCCGTTGCTGAAATTGCAGCCGGTCAACCGCACCACGCTGGCGCTGTACTGCGGCGCTTCGGGCGATCACAACCCGATCCACATCGACATCGATTTCGCGCGCAAGTCGCGCATGCCTGACGTGTTTGCCCACGGCATGTTGTCGGCCGCCTACCTCGGTCGCTTGCTGACCCAGTGGGTGCCGCAGCAGCAGGTGCGCAGCCTGTCGATCCGCTTCACCGGCATCACGCATCTGGGGCACATCCCGACCTGCACCGGAACCATCACCGAAAAGTTCGAAGAGAACGGCGAGAAGCGTGTGCGCCTGGCGATTCGTTGCGGCAACCAGTACGGCGAAGAAAAGCTCGCCGGCGAAGCCGTCGTAGCCCTGGCCTGAACTCCTTACCCCTATTTCGCAGGAAAAAGACACATGAAAAAGCTTGAAGGCAAAGTTGCTCTGGTTACCGGCTCTGGCCGTGGCATCGGTCGTGAAGTCGCGCTGCAACTGGCCGCTTACGGCGCCAAAGTCGTGGTCAACGACCTGGACGCCGAACCAGCGGACGAAGTGGTCGCCGAGATTCGCGCCGCTGGCGGTGACGCCGTGGCTTGCGTCGGCAGCGTCACCGCACCGGACTTCGCTGACCGTTTTGTGCAGACCGCCGTCAAGAGCTACGGCTCGATCGACATCATCATCAACAACGCCGGTTTTACCTGGGACAACGTGATCCAGAAGATGAGCGATGAACAGTGGTACGCGATCATCGACTGCCACCTGACCGCGCCGTTCCGCATCCTGCGCGCCGCCCAACCGGTGATCAGCGCCCTGGCCAAGAAAGAAGCCGCCGAAGGCCGTGAAGTGCTGCGCAAGGTAGTGAACATCTCCTCCGGCGCGGCGGGCGGCAACGTCGGCCAGTCCAACTATTCCTCGGGCAAGGCGGGCATTTTGGGCCTGACCAAAACCTTGTCCAAAGAGTGGGGCCGCCTGAAGGTCAACGTCAACGCCGTGGCTTTCGGCCTGATCGAAACCCGCCTGACCCAGGCCCTGGCGGGCGACGAGAGCAAGACCGTGAACATCGAAGGTCGTGAGATCAAGGTCGGCGTCCAGCAGGCAATGATCGAAGGCGCCAGCCGCAGCATTGCGCTGGGTCGTCCAGGCAAACCGGAAGAAGCCGCAGGCGCCGTAGTGATGCTCTGCCTGCCGGAAGCTGACTTCTGCTCCGGGCAGGTCCTGTACTGCGGCGGTGGCCCAGGCTCGAACTTCTAATTGCGCCCAACGATGTATCGCGCCTGTTGATCTCCAACGGTCAACAGGCCTCAGAACCCGAGGTATTTGCAATGTTGGAAAACTACCGCTCTCCCTGGATGACCGAAGACCTGGAACCGTTCAACGACATGGTCATGCGCTTCGCCAAGGAATACATGGAACCCAACGAGTTGAAGTGGCGCGAACAGCACTACGCCGACCGTTCCGCCTGGCTCAAGGCGGGCGAACTGGGCCTGATCCTGCCGGACGTACCGGAAGAGTACGGCGGTGCCGGTGGCAGCATCGGTCACTACGTTTGTGTGATTCAGGCCATGAACGGCAATGGCAGTGGATTGGGCATTGGTCTGAGCCACATCGTCGCGCACTACATCCTTGAGTCGGGCACCGAAGCGCAGAAGAAACACTGGCTGCCGAAGATCGGCTCCGGCGAAACCATTTGCGCCATCGCCATGACCGAGCCGGGTGCCGGTTCCGACCTGCAATCGGTACGCACCCGTGCTGTGAAGCAGGGCGACAAGTACGTCATCAACGGTGCCAAGACCTTCATCAGCAACGGCCAGACCTGCGACATGGTGCTGGTGATCGCCAAGACCGATATCAGCCAGGGCGCCAAGGGCGTCTCGCTGTTCATGGTCGACACCAACACTCGGGGTTTCCGTCGCGGCAAGCTGCTGAGCAAGGTCGGCATGCACGCCCAGGATACTTCGGAGATGTTCTTCGATGACGTTGAAGTGCCAGCCGACTGCCTGCTCGGCGAAGTCGAAGGTCGTGGCTTCTACACGCTGATGAGCCAGTTGCCGTACGAGCGGGCGCAGATTGGCGTCGGTGCCGTCGCGGTGATGGAGCGCGCCCTGCGCCTGACCGTGGAATACACCAAGGACCGCAAGGCCTTCGGCAAACCGGTCATTGATTTCCAGAACAGCCGCTTCGTGCTCGCCGATGTGAAAGCAACCGTGCTGGCGGCGAAAACCTTCATTGACCTGATCGTCCAGCGCTGGATCGACGGCACCCTCGACACCACCCTGGCGTCGATGGGCAAGTTCTGGTTGACCGAACGCCAGGGCGAAGTGCTCGACCGTTGCCTGCAACTGTTTGGCGGCTACGGCTACATGAACGAGTACCCGATCGGACGGATGTGGGCCGACGCCCGCGTTGCACGCATCTACGGCGGCTCCAACGAAATTCAGCGCGAGGTCGTGGCGCGGTCGCTCTAACCGGCGAAGCGCTGTCCGAGGCGTCGATAGTTCCAAATCGATTGAATAATAAAAAAGCAATTTGGAGTTTTCATGTACATCACTCAAGGGCTGCACCGTCATCTGCAGCAACGTCCCAATGCCATCGCAGTCCGTTTCCAGGGCCGCGAGATCACCTATGCCGAGTTCGGCGACCGTGTTGCTCGCCTGGCCGGCGCACTCAAGGGCCTGGATGTCGCCAGCGGTGATCGCGTGGCGATGCTGGCGTTCAATTGCGCGCGCTTTCTCGAGTATTACCAGGCAGTACCGTGGGCCGATGCCGTGGTCAATCCGGTGAATTTCCGCTGGAGTGCGGCGGAGATTATCTATTCGCTGGACGACTCGGAAACCACCATTCTGATCGTCGACGATCACCATAAGGAACTCGGCGCCCGGGTGCTTGAAGAAGCCAAAACCGTACGTCTGGTGATTTATGCCGGCGACGGCGAAACCCCACGCGGCATGCTCAATTACGAGTCGCTGATCGCGATCAGCGAACCGGTGGAAGACGCGCGTCGCGGTGGTGATTCGCTGCTCGGGATTTTCTACACCGGCGGCACCACCGGCCACCCCAAAGGCGTGATGCTCAGCCACAACAACGTGGCTTTTTCGGCACTCAATTCCTTGTCCCAAGGTCGCCTCGGCTTAGGCACGGTGTTCCTGCATGCGATGCCGATGTTCCACCTGGCCGACTTCGCCGCGATCACCGGGCTGTTCATCACCGGTGGCACCCACGCGATCTTGCAGACCTTCACACCGCAGGGTGTGCTGGAGGCCATCGACCAGGAAAAAGTCAACGAGATCCTGCTGGCCCCGACCATGATCCAAATGCTGCTGGACTGGCGCGAAGCCCACGGGCAGGCGCTCGACGTCAGTTCGTTGCGCATGATTGGTTATGGCGCCTCGACCATCACCCCGGCACTGCTCGATCGTGCCCGCGCCGTGTTCACCAACGCCAGTTTCTCCCAGGGTTACGGCATGACCGAACTGGCCCCGGTGGCCGCGACGCTTCCTGCCGAATATCACACCGCCGAGTACCAGGCCAACGGCAAGATGTATTCCGCCGGGATGCCAGCCATCTGCGTGGAAATTCGCATCGTAGACGCCAATGACAATGAAGTACCGCGTGGCACCGTGGGCGAAATCATCGTGCGCGGCCCCAACGTGATGCTCGGTTACTGGAAGAAGCCGGAAGCTACCGCCGAGGCTCTACGCGGTGGCTGGATGCACACCGGTGATGGCGGCTACATGGACGATGACGGCTTCATCTACATCTGTGATCGCCTCAAGGACATGGTGGTCAGCGGTGGCGAAAACGTTTACTGCGGTGAAGTCGAGGCAGCCATCGGCAGCCATCCGGCCGTGGCGCAAAGCGCAGTGATCGGCATTCCCTGCCAGAAATGGGGCGAGACCGTTCACGCAGTGATCATCCTCAAGCCCGGTGCCAGCGCTACTCACGAGCAGATCATTGCCCACTGCCGTGAACTGATCGCCGGCTACAAGGTGCCGCGCAGCGTCGAATTCCGCGAAACACTGCCGCTGACCAGCGTCGGCAAAGTGCTGAAGACCGAACTGCGCAAACCCTTCTGGGAAAACCAGCAACGCACGATCGCCTGAACCCAACTGCCGCGCGGTCGGTTCGGCCGCGCCATTTTTTAACAACGGAATCCGTGCCGCATCGTTGAGATCGGTCGGGTTTCCTTGCGCCAAAACCATCGGAGGACGCATGAGCATTACGAGATTGCGTGGAGCTTGCTACCCACATCTGCTGGCAGTCGCCGTCGCAGCCGCAGTAACCCCACAGGCTTTTGCCAAGGATTTCAGCATCGGCGAAATCGAAGGCAGTTTCGATTCCGCATTGTCGGTCGGCGCCGGCTGGGCCGTTCGCGGCCCCGACCCGGACTTCATTTCCAACTTCAACTCGCAGGGCACCCGAGGCAATGCGTCGTCGCGAACCAATGACGACAACCGCCTGAATTTCAAGAAGGGCGAAACCTTCTCGAAGATCTTCAAGGGCGTGCACGACCTGGAGTTGAAGTACGGCGATAGCGGCGCTTTCGTGCGCGGCAAATACTGGTACGACTTCGAGTTGATGGACGAGAGCCGTCCGTTCTACGACGTCGATGACCATGGCCGCCAGCGTGCGGCGAAATCATCCGGGGCGATGTTCCTCGACAGCTTCGTCTATCACAACTACACCCTCGACGAGTTGCAGGGCAACGTACGCCTGGGCAAGCAGGTGGTGAGCTGGGGCGAAAGCACCTTCATCGGCAACTCGATCAACAGCATCAACCCGATCGACGTAGCGGCGCTGCGCCGGCCAGGTGCCGAGGTCAAGGAAGGCTTGATTCCGGTGAACATGCTGTATGTCTCGCAGGGCCTGTCCGAGAACATCACCGCCGAAGCCTTCTATCAGATCGAATGGGCGCCGTCGGTGATCGACAACTGCGGCACTTTCTTCGGCAACGACGTGACGCCCGAAGGCTGTAATGACCGCGCCGTACTGGCGGGCCTTGACCTGCCGCCCGGTGTGGCCAACAACACTGGCACACCCGGACTGCTCGACGATGCCTACATTCCGCGCACCAAGACCAAGGATGCCCGTGACAGCGGCCAGTTTGGCCTGGCGTTGCGTTGGTTCGCGGCAGAGCTGAACGATACCGAGTTCGGTGTTTATGCAATGAACTATCACAGCCGCAACCCGAGCCTGAACTTTACCCGTGCGACCAGTACGGCGAATGCCGTGGCCGCGATTCGCAGCGCCAGCTACAACGTCGTCTATCCCGAAGATGTGCGCCTGTATGGCTTGAGTTTCGCCACCAACGTGCTCGGTACTTCGCTGGGCGGCGAGCTGAGTTTTCGGCCGAACATGCCGTTGAACCTCAACGGCGCCGACATCAACCTGGCCGCCGTGGGCAACGCCGCGTCACCGTTGTTCGTCAGCGGCCAGTCCGCCAATGTCGCCGGGGCAGCCGTCGACGGCTACAAGCGCATGCCGGTGTTGCAGGCGCAGATGACGGCCACGCAATTCTTCGATCAGGTCCTCGGCGCCGAGCGTCTGACGCTGGTGGGCGAGGTCGGTTACAACCGCATCAACGGCCTGGGCTCCAGTGACGGCACTGAAGAACGTTTTGGCCGCAACTCCGTGTTCGGCGCCGGGCAACTGGTCAATCAGGCAGTCTGCGTCGGGCAGAACACGCCGGTTCCCGGTCAGCCCGGCGCCACCCGTCCGAGCAACCCGCAGCAAGAATGCAACAGCCACGGCTTCTATACCACCGACTCGTGGGGCTACCGCCTGCGCGGCAAGCTCGAATACCCCAACGTGTTCGCCGGCATCAACCTGTCGCCCAACGTGGCCTGGTCCCATGACGTCGATGGCGTCGGCCCGAACTTCGAGGAAGGCAACAAGGCAATCAGCCTCGGCGTGGATGCCGACTACATGAACACCTACACCGCGAGCCTCAGTTACACCGATTACTTCGGCGGAAAGTGGAATACCAACACTGATCGCGACTATGTCGCCCTCAGCTTCGGCGTGAACTTCTGACATCCATCAGACGGAGAAAATAAAAATGAAATCCAGCACTCTGATCAAAGCCTGCACATTGACCCTGACCCTGATTGCCTCCAGCGTGATGGCCGCCGTTTCCCCGCAAGAAGCGGCGCAATTGGGCACCACGCTGACGCCCCTTGGTGGTGAAAAGGCCGGCAATGCCAGCGGCACCATTCCCGCCTGGACCGGTGGCCTTAAACCCGGTGCCGCGCCGATGCAGAATGACTTTCTCGGCAACCCGTTCGAAGGCGAAAAACCACAGTTCGTGATCACGGCCGCCAACGTCGCGCAGTACAAGGACAAGCTCACCGCCGGGCAACTGGCGATGTTCCAGCGCTACCCGGACAGCTACAAGATTCCGGTGTACAAGACCCAGCGCACCGCCTCGGCACCGCAAGCGGTGTACGACGCGGTGAAAAAAAGCGCGGTGACCACCGAAGCGGCCAATGACGGCTATTCGTTGAAGAACTTCGAGCAGTCGCGCTACTACGCGTTCCCGATTCCCAAGAACGGCCTGGAAGTGGTGTGGAATCACCTGACTCGCTCCCACGGCAACAGCTATATCAATCGCCAGGTCCAGGCCACGCCGCAAGTCAACGGCGATTACACCTTGGTGCAGATCGAAATCGAGACCGGGTTTCCGTGGAAAATGTCGGACGCCAAGCCAGATGAAAGCGCCAACATTCTGTTCTATGCGAAGCAGACTGTGACCGCGCCGGCACGCATGGCCGGCAGTGTGCTGTTGATTCACGAGACCCTTGATCAGGTCAAGGAACCGCGCATGGCCTGGGCCTACAATGCGGGCCAACGTCGTGTGCGTCGTGCCCCGCAAGTGGCCTATGACGGACCGGGCACCGCCGCCGACGGGATGCGCGTCGCCGATAACGCCGACATGTACAACGGCGCACCGGATCGCTATGACTGGAAGCTGATCGGCAAGAAGGAAGTCTACGTTCCCTACAACAACTACCTGCTGCAATCGCCGAAGCTGAAGTACGCCGACATCATCAAACCGGGCCATATCAACCAAGACCTGACCCGCTATGAACTGCATCGCGTGTGGGAAGTGGAGGGCACCCTCAAGCCTGGCCAACGCCACATTTACGCCAAGCGCCACATGTACATCGACGAAGACACCTGGGCTGCCGTGGAAATCGACCAGTACGACGGTCGCGGCCAGCTGTGGCGGGTCAGCGAAGGTTACCTGGTCAATGACTACCAGCAGGGCGTCGCCACCTACGCGGCCATGGGTATCTATGACCTGATCGCCGGGCGGTATCTGGTGTCGAACCTGGGCAATGAGAACAAGCGTGGCACCGACTACGCCTACCAGCCGACCATGAACGATTTCACTCCGGCCGCATTGCGCAACGCCGGTATTCGCTAAGCCATCCGAGTCACTGCCATTCGTCCTCGCTCGAGGGCGAACGGCCTCTGTAGTGTTTTTTAACTGAATCTGGAGAACAGCAATGTCGCAAAAACCTTACGTTGCCGGCGTCGGCATGATCCCGTTCGTCAAGCCTGGCACCAGTGGCACTTACATCGAAATGGGCTCCGAGGCGATTCGCCTGGCCCTGCAAGATGCGGGTCTGGATTACAAACTGGTTCAGCAAGCCTATGCCGGCTACGTTTACGGCGACTCCACCAGCGGTCAGGCGGCCCTTTATGAAGTGGGCATGAGCGGCATCCCGGTAATCAACGTCAACAACAACTGCGCCACTGGCTCGAGCGCACTGTTCCTCGCGCGCCAAGCTGTGGAAAGCGGTGCGGTCGACTGCGCGCTGGCGTTCGGTTTCGAGCAGATGCAACCCGGCGCCCTGAAAGGCAACTGGGACGACCGCCCGCGCGCCACCACACACATGACCCAGTCGGTGATCGACGAACTGACCGCCGACGTGGATATCCCGAGTGCCCTGCGGATGTTCGGCGGCGCCGGTCGCGAGCACATGCAGAAGTACGGTACCCAGATGAGCACCTTCGCCGCGATCCGCGCCAAGGCCAGCCGTCACGCGGCCAATAACCCACTGGCGCTGTTCCGCAAAGTGGTGACTACCGAAGACGTGATGAACGATCAACTGATCTGGCCCGGGGTGATGACTCGCTTGATGGCGTGCCCGCCGACCTGCGGCGCCGCGGCAGCGATTATCTGCTCCGAAGCTTTCGCCAAGAAGCACGGCTTGCGCACCGATGTAGTGGTCCTCGCCCAGTCGTTGACCACGGATAAACCGGTCTGCTTCGAGACCCGCTCGATGATCGAAATCGTCGGTTTCGACATGGCCCAACGGGCCGCCCGGGAAGTGTACGAGAAGGCCGGCGTCGACCCGCTGGACATCCGCGTCGCCGAAATGCACGACTGCTTTGCCCACAACGAATTGCTGACCTACGAATCCCTGGGCCTGTGCGATGTCGGCGGCGCCGAGCAGTTCATCCTCGACGGTAAAAACACCTACGGTGGCCAAGTGGTGACCAACCCGTCCGGTGGCCTGCTGTCAAAGGGGCATCCGTTGGGCGCGACCGGTTTGGCGCAATGCTACGAGCTGACCCATCAACTGCGTGGCAGCGCTGACAAGCGTCAGGTGGAAGGCGTCAATGTGGCGCTGGCACACAACCTGGGTCTGGGCGGTGCTTGCGTGGTGACGCTGTACGGCCGAGCCTGATTCATTCGGCGGGGCATGCCTGACAGGATGCACCGCCTAACCGAGCTCCTTATTTTGCCGGGCCTTGCGCCCGGTTTTTTATGGTTCACCACAAACCTGTAGGAGCCGAGCTTGCTCGCGATGGCGTCATGTCAATCAACATTAACGTCGCTGACACACCGCCATCGCGAGCAGGCTCCCAAGCCTCAGACAAGGCGTGCAGTGATTTCCGCCTTGTCTTCCTTTACTCGGGATGGTGGTTTTGGGCACGTCGAACGTAACCCGTCGATGTGTTCCATCAGGCTTTCAGGGATGCTTTGCCACATCGGGTCTAGCACAAAATCAATGCCTTCACGCCGGGCCAACTTTGCTGCCGGTACAAAGTCTGCGTCGCCAGCGATCAGCACGATCTGATCCACCTGTTTTTTGAATGACAGCGACGCTACGTCAACGCCAATTCTCATATCAACGCCTTTTTGTCGCGTGTCTATGCTGACGTCTTGCTCCGTCAGGTCTGCGAGCAGGATTTTGCCTTTAAGCAGGTCGGCTATTTTTGCCGCCTTGATGGTCCATTTCGTATCTTTCGACAGGTGTCCAAGCCGCAATGCCACTTTGCGCTTACTCCGCAGCCGCGCGTGGAGGTCCTTGCGAAACATCGCCTCCCTGGACTTAGAGAAGTCCACGGCTTTCTTGCTGATCGGATTGTGCTGCCTGGTTTCCAGCGGTGGGCAGTCGTAGAAGAAAATTCGATAAAGCTCTTTGCGATGCCGTTGTTGTAGCGACTGATTTTGCCCATTGGGGCGAGCGACAATTTTGCTTGATAAGTGGGCCATCGCCCATCGGTGAACAAGGTCTGCGGCACGCTCGGCATTGAATGCGTTTTGGGGTTCGATCCTTCGAAAGCGCTTGATGAAGTAGGCGCCGTCAACCAGTACTGCTGTGGACATGCTTTCTTCCTGATAGCAAAACGCCCAAGGTGTCGGCACGTCCTGGATGATTAGGACGGCGTACTGCCTTGGGCGGGAAGGGGGCAGACTAGATGAGGTTGCCGATAGCGTCAACCGCTCCTTTTTTGTGCTTCCGTTTCAGGAACAGGGATGTTTGCTCTCTAACGGAAACCTCTTGCCGCTGATACTGGCGGTGGAAAGACAATAGATCCCAGGCGAGTTGCCTACAAGACGGCAGTTTCTGCAAAAGATGTAGGCAAAAGCCATAAAAAACGCCGGCCCTCGATGAGGGCCGGCGTACTCCGTAGGAGCGAGCAGGCTCGCTCCTACATGAAGGGACGTGATGAGCGTCAGGACCATCCCTCCATCGAGTTACTCGCTCTTGGCAACCTGATCAACCTTCTGCATGCGGTTGGTGTCCATCAACACCAAACCAAACGCCATGCCATACATCAGCCGACCCTGTTTATCGACCTTCATCGGCGCGTACATGCCGTTGAACACCGGGTCGCTGCCGGTCGCGATTTCGAGCACGGTCTTGCCGGTGTCGAGGTCCATGCCGATGTGGAAACCTTCACCCAATCGGTCGGAATAGAAGCCATTGATCAAGGCCATGTGGCTACCACCGCTGATCATTGGCACGATCGAGATCGAACCCACATCGGTACGGGTCCACAGCGGGTTCCACTGGTCCTTGGCGCTGTCCCACTTGAGCATCGCCACGCCGCTGGGGGCAGGGCGGGTCATGCCGTTGAGCATGGTCACGTAGTAGCCGGACCGGGACAGCACAGGTTTTTCCACGGCAGGGATGTTGTTGACCACGAACGCGTGACCGTCATAGACCGCCACCGATTGTTCCGACTGCACGGTCGGTATGCTCATACCCATGTCGACTTCACGCTGGTCGGCCACGCGCGGCGACAGGGTGCCGGGCTTTTGCTTCCAGCCCGCCGGAATCTTGTCGCGCCACATGGCGACCAGGTTCATCTTTTTCGCGCCGTCGGTGAACACCACCAGTTTGTCTTCATCGGGGCCGTAGCCCATCAAGGTTGGGGTGGAACCGGTGCCGTCGGCGATCTTGATCGAAGTGAAGCGCGGCCCGCGCTCGTAAGGGGCTTTCCAGGCACCGCTGGCGTCGTCGGCGTGGATCTTGCCCTGTTTGTCGACCACCAGTCGGTACATGTTCTGGTTGGAAGCGACGTACACCGCGCCGCCGTTGACTTCCGGTCCGGTGGCGAACGAGTTGAGGAACAGTTCGTCGCTGCCTTCCACGCGGTAGCTGTCGATCAACTTCAGGGTATCGCGATCGAGGGTAGCCACTGTGCCGCCCATGGTATTGATCACCAGGTAGCCGTTGAGCGTCATGCCCATGCCGAAGGTGGCATCCATCGGTACGCCGATACCGTTCTTGGTCTTTTCATTGTTGAACAGTTCTTCCGGCAGCTGCACCTCTTGGGTGAGTTTCATACCCGACTGCGGGTCTTTGTGGTCGTTCTGATCAATGCGGAACACCCGGCGCGCACTGGCGCCGATGAAGGCGTCATCGCGGGTCAACAGCGAATAGATGGCGCCGCCAACCAGCTGATCGGTGGTGCCGGTCAGCATGCGGTTGGGTTGCGCATTCATGTAGTCCAACAGGCCTTTCTCGTCCTTGGCTTCAAGGAACTTACGGGTCTCGGCAGCTTGCTGAAGACGTTGTTCAGGCGTGATCGGCTGGTAGTTGGGCAATTTCACCGGCAGGTCGACGCGGGCCACTTCAGTGAATTTGAAGTCGTCTTCGACCTTCACCTTGCGCAGCGAAAACCCGGCCCAGAACCAGTACATGTCGGTATCGCCGACCTTGTCGGTGTACTGCACCAGGCTGCCCGATTCGTTGGGCAATACACGGTAGGCGTCCGGCGTCATCTTGTAGGAACCGCGTGGCACGGCAATGCCGGTGCTGTCGGACGCGCCGTCGTTCCAGTGCGTCTGGTTGTTGTAGGACTGCGCCAGATAAGGGTTGACCGGCGCGCCCTGGCCGGCAGTGGCCAATACCGGGACAGTCAGGCAGGTGGCCAGAAGCGCCCAATGTGAACGTAGAGCAAACATATTGTCTTCCTTTGTTTTGTTGTTATTGCCTGCGGAGGAAGATCCAGAGTAGCGATCCTTTTTTCGACCTATAGCCCCCCATGCCGGGGGGCATGTTCGGGGTGGGTGCTCTGCTAGCGTACTGGCCATGCTTCGCGCATCGCGGGCGATCGCGGCCCCTTTGTCAGCTCACGACGAACAAGGAAAAAAACACATGCTGTCAGGTATCAAAATCGTGGAAATCTGTGGCATCGGCCCGGGGCCGTTCTGTGCCATGCACCTGGCCGATCTGGGCGCAGATGTCATCGCCGTGGAGCGCGCAGAATCCATCTCGATCACCGGCGAAGCCAACGCTCCGGCCAACCCGCTGAACCGGGGCAAACGCTCGGTGGTGGCCGACCTGAAAAGCCCTGAAGGGCGCGAAGCGGTCTTGAAACTCATCGAAAGCGCCGACGTCGTGATCGAGGGCATGCGCCCCGGTGTCATGGAGCGACTTGGCCTCGGTCCGCAGGAATGCCAGGCGCGCAATCCAAGACTGGTTTATGGACGCATGACCGGTTGGGGCCAGAACGGCCCGATGGCCAGCGCCGCCGGCCACGACAACAACTACATCGCACTCTCGGGTGCGCTGTACCACAGCGGCACGGCAGGGGAAGCGCCTTCGTCGCCGATCACCCTGATCGGCGATATCGGCGGCGGTGCTCTGTACCTGGCTGTCGGCATCCTCGCTGGCGTCCTCAGCGCACGGCAAACCGGCAAGGGCACCGTCGTCGATGCCGCCATCGTCGACGGCTCGGCGCACATGATGCAGTTGATGATGTCACTGACCCGCCGTGGTCTGCTCAATGAGCAGCGCGGCAAGAGCGTCCACGATGGTTCGCACTTCTACGCCACTTATCGCTGCGCCGATGACCAATACGTGGCACTGGGCTCGATGGAGCCGCAGTTCTACGCGCTGCTGCTGCAAAAACTGGGTTTGCAGGACGATCCGCGTTTCGCCAAGCAATGGGATGTGAAGCGTTGGGAAGAGCTGCGTGGGCTGCTGGCCGATACGTTTGCCAGCCAGCCGCGCGCGCATTGGTGCGATCTGCTCGAAGGCACCGATGTGTGCTTTGCTCCGGTGCTGAGCCCGCGTGAAGCCTCGCAACATCCGCATATGGTGGAACGAGGCGTGTACTTCGAACGCGACGGCATGCTGCAAGCCAGCCCGGCGCCGCGTTTCGATGGCCAGGTCGCGACGCCGGGGGCGATCCCGACACGCGGCGCGCACACCGCCCAAGTCTTGGCGGCTCTCGATAGCAACGACTTCGCCGCCGTCTGGCAGTCGTAGTTTCTGGAAATCGCCGAAGCCATTTTCCTGGCCGATAGCCTGTTTGCCCTCGGGCGTTTCAACGACGCAAGGCGTTGGTTATCGCAGGCCATTGAGCTTGCCGCGCAGCAGGGTGACGACTGCGTCAACCCTGCCTTGACGGCCATGGAAAGCCTCATCGACCTGACGCAGGGCTCACTGGCAACGGCGCGTATCCGCCTGGAGTGTTTCGCCACGGATGGCGCGCTGGTGGGCGTCGAGCAACAAGCGGTTCATGCCCTTGTGCTGTACGAGAGTGGTTCGCTGGATCAGGCACAGCGGTTGCTCAAGCAAAACCTGCGCGACATCACTGACGGCAGTTCAGCGGATACGCTGATCGTCAGCCGAATCCTTCTGGCCCGTATTGCTTGGTCGCAGGGTGAAGTTTCCCGCTGTCATGGTCACCTCGCAGCGCTGGAGCAAACCGGACGTGACAGGGCATGCCGACGCATCCAGTGCTCGGTCTGGATCGAGCGTGCGCGGATCGCGACGTTGCATGGTCGTATCGATGTCGCCGCCCAGGCGTTGGCTCAAGTGGACCGAAACGCTGATTGGGGCCAGGCGAATGCGCTCAACTTTGCCAACGATGTCGACACTCCGACCGTCGCACGCGTACGCCTGCACATCGCCCAAGGGCGTTTTGAAGAGGCGACTCGGGCGCTGCACCCGGCGATTGAGCAAGCACAACAGCGCGGTCGTTTGCGCCGCAAACTCAAACTGCGCTTGCTCCTGGCTTTAGCCCTAGATGGCATGGGGCAGCGCGCTGCGGCAATGGCGGAGTTGAGTGGGGTGTTGCCATTCGCCAGCGAGGAGGGGTGGCGCAGCACCTTTGTCGAAGAGGGCGCCGCCCTTGCCGCGCTGTTGCAACGCTGGACACTTCAGTTACGAGGCGGCGAGTCGACAATCGTGCCGGGATTTGTTGGCGATCTGCTCAAGCGTTTTCCGGTCACGGGCGGCGCAGCCCTTACCGAGCGCGAACATCAGGTTGTCAGGCTGGTCGCACTGGGCCTTCAGATAAGTGCCATCGCCGAAACCTTGCGGCTTTCCGGGCACACGGTCAAAGCGCACCTGCGCAATATCTATCGCAAGCTCGGTGCCCACAGCCAGGTCGAAGCCGCCGCCATTGCCAGGGCACGGGGGCTGCTGGATGAACCGCACGAACATTCACACCAATACTCCCGTCGCCCTGGCGCGCATCACGGCTTGGGCCCGTCGGGTCACCCCCAGTTTGCTGTTGATGTGCTTGATGTGCGCCTTGACCGTGTTGGTCGAGATGTACAGACGCTCGCTGATCTCCCGGTTTGAGAAGCCTTCGGCCAGAAGTTCCAGCACGGCAAACTCGCGCCCCGTGAGTTTTTCATGATTCGCGGGACTGACCAGCGGTTTGCCCGGCTGTGACGTCCGCGCTTCGCTGACCAGCAGATTGAACGAGCCGGCATTGGGCGACGGCTGACGGGCAGGTGGCGATTCTTGTGACGCTTGTGTGAGGCCGTCCAGCAGGCGTAGTGCCTTGGCCTGCAGTCCGTGAAAATTCAGACGCCGACATTCGCGCAGCGCTGTCTCCAGACGCCTGGAGGCATCCCGGGTTTGTCCGTTACCGTGTTCGGCAATGGCCAGCAGCATCTGACTGTGCACCGCCAGCGAAGGTTCATGAATGCTCGTCAGCCGTGCGGCGGTGCCTCGCAAATATTGCTCGATCATCTGCGCCATGAGCAGCGCCTGCTTCCAGTTTTTCTGATGGATCAGGACACTCAGGGTTTGCAGATTGAGTACCCCGCGATAGCTGCTTTCCTGGACATTGGCACACTGCATTCGACGCTCGGCGTCCTGCAGGAAATCGAAGGCCCGCTGGAAATCACCCCGGCAGGCACAGACTTCCGAGAGGCCCATCAGCGCTTGCAGCAGCGTCAGCCCATGATCGGGAATGACTTGCAGGGCCTGGCCCAGGACGCTCTCGCCACTGTCCACTTCACCTCGTTGCAGATGCAACTTGCCCTGCAGGACTAACAAGCGCCCGAGCAACATCACATGCCGATTGCCATCGGCCCGCAACAGCAAGAGGTTCTCTTGCAACAGGCGTTCGGCGAGGTCGCTTTCTCCACAGAGAATCATCAGGCAGATGCGCTGGATGTTGGTCTGCACTTCTCTGACCAGGCTGCCCTGGCGTCGGGCCTGTTCGATCGCGAGCATCAGGATTTGTTGAGTTTGAAGGGTTTCGCCCGTGCTCATGGCCAGCCGTGCAAGGATGACCGTGCACACGAACGAAACCGGCTGATCATCCTCGCCCAGCTGTTCCTGCGCCGCACGGCAATACTCCGTGGCCAGGGTGCAATTGCCCAAAAGGCCATGAATCGTGCCCCACAACGCTTGCCACACGGCCAGTAAACGGCGGTTCTGTTCTGCCGTGGGTTGTGGCAGGAAGCGACTTAATTGCTCCATGCAGGTCTGCGCCTCATCCAGCCGTGTGTTCATCATCAGCGCGCAGGCATTGAGCGCCACCAGTTGTGGCGTACTCAACGACAAGCTCGCGGGCAATTGATTGCGCCAGTCGAGCAGACGCGACAGATTGCGCTCGGCCAGGAGCCAGCTCGGGTTAAGGCGGGTCATGTAGTTGGCCGCCACGTCCGGGCGGTTGGCACTCAACGCGAGGTCGATGGCATCCTCGATGTACCCCGACGCACTCAATCCCCGACAGGCGCGCAGGCGTAATCGGTTCAGTTCGGTCAGGTCGTTCGTTCCCCGTAATGCCTGCGCCACGGCCGGCAACATGCAATACCATTGGCCGTTGCTGTCCAGTGGCTGGAAGAACGCCTGCGAAAGCAGCAATCGACGCACGCACGTCTTGTCGTCAAGTTCCTCCCACAGGTCCGCGCACAGGCTTTCGCTGAACCGTGGCAGATGCGCCAGCCCCCGCAGCAGGCGGCATTCCTCTGCACTCAGGTGTGACAGCAATTCTCGCTCCAGGTAGTCGCCTAACATCCGCGTATCGGTGAGCAATAAACGTATGCCGGCGCACCAGCCCAGAGTCTGCCGCCAGATCGCCTCAAGACCCGCGTCCTCCGTCGCCGGTGCAATCAATCGAACGAGATCGTCGGACTCCTCACGGGAAAGGGCCAGGGCCTGGGTATCGCGCTCCAGCAGTTCGCCTTCAAGCAACAGGCGCGGCAGGTTCCATGCCGGACGTTGGCGGCAACTGACCCACAGTTGAATGGGCGCAGGTGAGTGCAAGAGCAGATGGTCAATCCACGCGTCGAGCTCGGTATCGGTCCCGGTGGGATAATCGTCGAGGATCAGCGCGCAGGGCGCTTTCAGTCCCTCCAGCAAACTCAGCAGCGCGGGACCTGTGTCGACCGGATGCGGGTGATCGCCAAGCTGCTCGGCGATGCGTGTGCAAAACCGCCCCAGTGAAAGGGCTTGCCCGGCCAGATTGAGTTGCAGAACAAGCGGCGCAGGTACGGATCGAGCCATGCATTGGCGGATCAGCGTGGTCTTGCCATAACCCACGGGCGCACAGAGCAAGCGCAGGCGTTGCGGTTTTTCCAGCATCAGCGCCACGAGATGACTACGCGCCAAGAGCCGGGTTGAGGGGGAGGGCGTGAGGCTGACCGGAATGCAGGCCTGCTGGGCAACCGTTGTAAGGGACTGCGACATTTCACTCTCCCGGACCGCAGGGCAACGAACCCGCGCCGACTGCACAGCATGCTGATTAATGATTGGTTACTGCGCGCAAGAATCCGCAGCGCTGCCATTACCGGCAATACCCCTTTCGATTGAAACGTCGATGCTTTCGTCAAAAGCGCAGGCAGCGTTACTTCTTGTATCGATGGCAAACCGGTAATTACCCACACGGGTAATCCGAAATCACCCCATCAGGGAATGTCCCGAGCACGCGTCCGGTCCCTATCGTGGCGGCTCCAACACACCCGTAGTATTTAGGAGAGCCGCATGACAAAAACAACAAAGCGCGCAATCTTTCAGCCGCAGTTGCTGGCAGCAGCAGTCGCCCTGGGGATTAGCACGCAGGCTTGCGCAGTCAATTTCAGCGTAGGGGAGATCGAGGGCAGTTTCGATTCATCGCTCTCGGTAGGTGCCAGTTGGGCCGTGCGCGGACCCGACCCGGACTTCATTTCCAACTTCAACTCACAAGGCGTTCGGGGGGGCGCCTCGTCCCGAACCAACGACGATAATCGGCTGAATTTCAAGAAGGGCGAAACCTTCTCGAAGATCTTCAAGGGCGTGCACGACCTGGAGTTGAAGTACGGCGACAGCGGCGCTTTCGTGCGCGGCAAATACTGGTACGACTTCGAGTTGATGGACGAAAGCCGTCCGTTCTACGACATCGACGACCACGGTCGCCAGCGTGCGGCGAAGTCGTCGGGCGCGATGTTCCTCGACAGCTTCGTCTACCACAACTACACACTCGACGAGTTGCAGGGCAACGTGCGTCTGGGTAAGCAGGTGGTGAGCTGGGGTGAGAGTACGTTCATCGGCAACTCGATCAACAGCATCAACCCGATCGACGTGGCAGCGCTGCGGCGTCCCGGTGCCGAGGTCAAGGAAGGCCTGATTCCGGTGAACATGCTGTACGTCTCGCAGGGCCTGTCGGAAAACGTCACCGCCGAAGCGTTCTACCAGATCGAATGGGCGCCGTCGGTGATCGACAACTGCGGCACCTTCTTCGGCAACGACGTGACGCCTGAAGGCTGTAACGACCGCGCGGTGATCGCCGGCCTCGACCTGCCGCCAGGGGTGGCGAGCAACAGCCGCTCGGGTCTGGCGGTAGCGGGAACGCGGGCGCAGGGTGGTGGCGTGGATGACGCCTACGTACCACGCACCAAAACCAAGGATGCCCGTGACAGCGGCCAGTTCGGCGTGGCATTGCGCTGGTTCGCCGCAGAGCTGAACGACACCGAGTTCGGCGCTTATTTTCTCAACTACCACAGCCGCAACCCCAACCTTGATTTCACTCGGGCCACATTGACCGCCAACACCGGCGCGGGCGCTGCAACCGTTCCGGGCGCGATCAACTCGATCCGCACCGCGAGCTACCACGTGGTCTATCCCGAAGACATCCGACTCTATGGGCTGAGCTTCGCGACCAACCTGGCCGGCACTTCGCTGGGTGGTGAAATCAGCTACCGGCCGAACATGCCTCTGCAACTCAACGGCGCTGACCTGAACCTGGCGGCAACGGGCAACAAGAACGCGCCGCTGTTCATTGCCGGCCAATCGCAAAACGTCGCCGGTGCACCGCTTCATGGCTATGAGCGGATGCCGGTGCTGCAAACCCAACTCAGTGCCACGCGGTTCTTTGACCAGATCATGGGCGCCAGTCGCCTGACGCTGGTGGGAGAGGTCGGTTACAACCGCATCAACGGCCTGGGCGACGCCGACGGCAGCGACCTGCGTTTTGGTCGCAGCACGATATTTGGTGCCGGCGCACTCGCGACAGGAGCGGGGCCGGGCGCGACCGGTCCACAGACCTGTGCCGGGGCTCCGGGCCAGGTTCCGGGCGCTGCTGCGGGCGTCACCCGTCCAAGCAATCCGCAGCAGGAATGCAACAGCCACGGTTTCTACACCACCGATTCCTGGGGCTATCGCCTGCGTGGCCGACTGGATTACCCGAACGTGTTCGCCGGGGTCAACCTGGCGCCGAACATCGCCTGGTCCCATGACGTCGATGGCAACGGCCCGAACTTCGAAGAAGGCCTGAAGGCCGTCAGCCTGGGGCTGGATGCCGACTACGCCAACCTCTACACCGCCAGTCTCAGCTACACGGATTTCTTCGGCGGCCATTTCAATACCAACGGCGACCGCGACTACGTTGCGCTCAGCGTCGGCGTGAACTTCTGATAGCCCAACAGCAAAGGATCGAGACCATGAAAAAAATCATTCTTGTTGCCTGCGGCACCCTGGCGCTGAGTCTGCTGTCCACCAGCATCATGGCCGCCGTGTCAGCGGAAGAAGCGGCAAAACTGGGCACCACCCTGACACCGCTGGGCGGTGAAAAGGCCGGTAATGCCAGCGGTACCATTCCCGCCTGGACCGGTGGTTTGAAACCCGGTGCAGCACCGATGACCAACGATTTTCTCGGCAACCCGTTCGAGGGCGAAAAGCCGCAGTTCGTGATCACTGCCGCCACCGCTTCGCAATACAAGGACAAGCTGACGGCCGGGCAACTGGCGATGTTCCAGCGTTACCCCGCGACCTACAGGATTCCGGTGTACAAGACCCAGCGCACGGCATCGGCGCCGCAAGCGGTCTACGACGCGGCGAAAAAAAGTGCGATGACCACCGAGGCGATCAATGACGGCTACGCGCTGAAAAACTTCGAGCAGTCGCACTACTACGCCTTTCCGATTCCGAAGAACGGCCTGGAGGTGGTGTGGAATCACCTGACCCGCTCACGCGGCACCAACTTCATCAACCGACAGGCCCAGGCCACGCCGCAAGTCAACGGTGACTACACCATTGTCGACATCGAAATTGCTGCTGGTTTGCCGTGGAAGATGGCGGACGCCAAGCCTGAGGACAATGCCAATATCCTGTTTTTCGCCAAGCAGACAGTGACCGCACCCGCGCGCATGGCCGGTAGCGTTTTGCTCATCCACGAGACGCTGGATCAGGTCAAGCAGCCTCGCATGGCCTGGGCTTACAACGCTGGCCAACGACGCGTACGGCGCGCTCCGCAAGTGGCCTACGATGGACCGGGCACCGCCGCCGACGGCCTGCGCGTCGCCGACAACGCCGACATGTACAACGGGGCGCCCGATCGCTACGACTGGAAATTGATCGGCAAAAAAGAAATCTACGTTCCCTACAACAGCTACGCACTGCAATCGCCGAAGCTCAAGTACGCCGACATCATCAAGCCCGGGCATATCAATCAGGACCTGACCCGCTACGAACTGCACCGGGTGTGGGAAGTGGAGGGCACGCTCAAGCCGGGTGAGCGTCACATCTACGCCAAACGCCACATGTACTTCGACGAAGACACCTGGGCGGCGGTGGAAATCGACCAATACGATGGTCGCGGCCAGTTGTGGCGGGTCAGTGAAGGTCATGTGGTCAATGACTATCAGCAAGGTGTGGCCGTGTATGCGGGGATTGGCATCTACGATTTGCTGGCGGGGCGCTACGTGGTCTCCAACCTGGGTAACGAAAACAAACGCGGCACCGACTACAGCTACCAGCCGACCGTGACTGACTTCACCCCGGCGGCACTGCGTAACGCCGGTATCCGCTAAGCGACTGCCCGAAATTCTCCAGGCCACGCGGGTGGTCTGGAGAACCGGTCACTCCAGCCATCCGTTAAAACGGGCAATGGCCAGTGCCTGGGAACGACTGCGGGCACCCAGCTTGACGTTGATTCTGTGCAGATGGGTTTTCACCGTGCATTCGCTGAGGAACATTCTTTGCGCAATCACCCGGTTGCGATGACCGAACGCCAACAGTTGCAGCACCTGTGTTTCCCTCTCGGTCAACGCTGTGGAACGGTTGCCAATACCCAGCCGCTGAAGCAATTGAGCTACGAACTGCGGATTGATGGCCTGATCACCTTGGCCACATCGACGGCTGACCCAGCGTCGCAACAGCGCAGCCACAGGCTCACCCTCATCGATAAAACTGCGCAAACCCTCATCGCCAGCCAGACGCAACGCCTGACCAAACGCCTGCATCGCCAGCCGCGTGCATTTACGACCGTCCTGAGCCATGGCCAACAACAGATGCAGTTTGATTTGCAGGCGCAGAGGCTGATCAGCCTGAGCATTGCCGATTGCCACGAGCAAGTCTTCGACGGCAGCGTTGTAATTGCCCTGGGCAATACGCAAGCGTTGGTAGGCGATCAATAGATTGTCGACTTCGCCTGCGGGCCACCGTCCTTCAAAGGGTTCCCAGGCGCTGACACTTTGCGCCGACCGCAAGGCCAGTTGCGCCACATCCAAATGCTTCCTCAAGGTTGCCACGCGGGCTCGTTCCAACCAGGCCGAACACTGGATGCGCAGAGAGCCGGACTGTTGCCCGAACCGCTCAAGTTCCACCAGAAAACGCTGCCAGGTTTCGCAGTCGCCGTGTGCCAGGGCAACGCGCGCCATCAGAATATGGCTGATGATCAGGGTGGCTGGTGTGCAGGCCTGCCTGCCTTCGGGCAAGACATTAACCAGCAGTTGCTCGACCTGATTCAGTTCATCACGATCATAGAGTTCGAGGGCGGCGAGGATGCCAGGCATGTCGATGATCCCGCTAAATTGGTCCACGATCTCCTGTTTCTTACCGATCGGCGAGGAGCAAAATCGCGAGATTGCAGCTCCCTCCCCCGGACGTTCTTTTGGACGTCGTACGCATGCTCCGTGGGTTCATTCCTTTGACCGTCGATGCAAACGCGGACACTCCATAGCATTGGAGAGAAGTCTCGAACGTCATCTTCATTCAAGGTAAATCGCGCAATGAACCGTCGTATTTCCGCATTGGTCGGCACCGGTCGCAGGCTTGATGGTGGAGTCATGTTCGGCAACACACCGCGCTCGCAATGGTCCGACTGGGTCAGCCCCGACCACGAAAACCAGATCAGGCTCGCTTCACGTGCCTTGCTGGTGCAGGAGGGCGACAAAAACGTTCTGGTTCTGGCGGGCAGTGAAGCGCTCCTGGCGCCTTTACCCAGGACCTGTCGCTGCCAACAACACACCAAGGGCTTGCTTGATTCTCTGGCCCAGCATGGCCTGGGTGAGGGCGATATTCACGTCGTGGTGCTTGTTCACCTGCACGCTCGACTATCGTCGCAACTGCGCAACGCCATCGAGGACGGTGAAACACCTCGCCTGCTATTTCCCAATGCCCGTTACCTGGTGGGTGAACGTCATTGGGAGCGCGCCCGGCGCCCGCATCCGCGTGACCGGGCACTGTTCATCTCGCCGATCCTCAATCGACTGGAAAACAGCGATCGCCTGACGTTGATCAAGGGCACCGACAACGATCTGCTCGGCAGTGGTTGGCAATTTCATCTCAGTGATGGCTACACCCCCGGGCAACTGCTGCCGGAAATCGCCATGCCGGGCGGGCCGGTGCTGTTCGCCGGCGACCTGATCCCGGGAAGCCATTGGCTGGAGCTGGCGCTCACCAGCGGTTACGACCGCAACCCTGAATGCCTGATTGGCGAGAAAGAACGTTTGCTCGACCACATCGTCAGCGAGCGCGGCCGAATCTTTTTCAGTCGCGATCCGGACGTGGCGATGGTCAAGGTGATACGTGACAGGCAGTCGCGATACCTGGCGTTTGACCTGTATCGCGCGCTCAGCCAATTCGACAACTGAGTCTCCGTTTATCCGGTATCTGGCGTGGTGCAGGTTTCTTTAACTACGCTGCCTAGACGCCACATTGGGGTAGTTCCCGGCGGTTGGACTGGATTCTTCCGCGAGCGGCGAATGGAACGTGCCGTAGGGCACGCGTGGAAAACTCTCTGAAATCAGTACTCAGAGCAGACCGATGTGAGCCGTACGGTAGATCTCTGGGAGCGAGGGAACGCAATGCCCGAGTTTCCTGTTAGCCATACCCGCAATAACGTCTGGAACCCGCCGCTGGCTGCGGATTCAGCCCATTCATATCCCCGCCGACTTCAGCTAAGCGTCATCGTCGTGATTGCATTGAACTCAGCCGATCCGGCCCTGGCCGTGGACTGCCCGGCGGGGCCGGTCTCGGTCAACGCCAGCGCCTGCACAGTGGTGCCTGCGACCACCATCACCGTCACCAGCGCCGCTATACCCGGGCTTAGTGCAACCGGGGCAGGCGGGAACATCGTGGCCGATGGCATCAACGTTAACCTTGGCCTCGGAGCATTGCCTCGAAACTTCATCGGCGCGCAGGCTCTGGGTGGAGGAACCATCAGTTTCAATGGCAGCACGATCACGACGGCACAGATTGGTACGGGCCAAAGAGGCCTTGTCGCAGACGGCGCCGGTAGCCTGATCAGTGCGACGGGCGCCACGATTACGCTAGGGCTCGGTGCAACGGCGGCCAGTGATTTGCTCGGCGTTGTCGCGCAGAACAGCGGCGCGGTGTTGTTGACCAACTCTACGGTAACAACCTTGGGCGGGACCAACGGGGTGGCCAATCATGGCCTGCAAGCCAGCGGAGTGGGCAGCCGGATTACTTTCAGTGGTGGTTCGGTCAGTGCGCTGGGGCGCGGTTCCTTTGCTGCACTGGCAGACAGCGGCGCTGTCGTGACACTCCAGGGCGGCGCGCAACTGGGCACCACTGGTGCGCAAATCGTCGCCGGTTCGCTCGGCAGCCACGCGGTTGTGGCACGAGGCAGCGGCAGCCAGGTCAATGGCACCGGAGTGACATTGACCGCGACCGGCACCTTTGCCAATGGTGCGCGTGCGGAAGACGGCGGGGCAGTGACCCTTTCCGGCAGTTCGGTCAACACCAGTGGCGTGGGCAACAAGTTGATCACCAACGTGCAGAACGCGGCCGCCATGGCCATATCCGGTGGCTCGATTCAGTTGAACGGCAACAGCACAGTCGTCACGTCCGGCCAATACAACCATGGCGTGATGGCCCAAGGCGCGGGTTCAAGCGCAACGGTGACCGATACCACGATCACTACCAACGGCAATGGCGCTGTCGGTGTGCGCGTAGCAGATGCAGCGACCACCGTGACCAATACAAGCATTTTTACCAACGGTTCCGGTGGCATCGGCACCTGGGCAGAGGGCCCGGGCTCGACACTGAATATCACCAACAGTCACATCACCACACAAAGCAATGTCGCGCCCGCGGTACGTGCCAGCCTCGGCTCTATTGCTGCTATCACGGGCGGCACGATCACCACCAATGGCCTCGACTCCGCCGGGTTGTCGGCGGGAGGCGGCGCGAACCTTACCGCTACCGATGTCACCACACTGACCACCGGCAACGACAACGCGATGGGTGTCATTGCTGACGCCGACGGGCAGATCACCCTCAATCGCGGGACGGTGACCACCACCGGCAGCCTGGTTCGGGCAGGCGCCCGACCGCATGCATTGGCTGCTCGGGGTAGCGGGGCGACGCTGGTTGCCAACGGTACAGTCGCCCGCACCCAGGGCAACGATGGCATGGGCGTGGTCGCCGATGACGGTGGTTCGGTGAGGCTCAATATTGATACCGCCAGCGGGGCGGGCGTGTCGGTCCGGACTGAAGGGTTGCGCAGCATCGGTTTGTTTTCCGTCGTCGAGCAGGTCGGACCGCAGTTTCTCGCGGACATCACCACCACCGGTGCCACAGTCGAGACGTTGGGTGCCAATGCCCACGGTGCGCTGGCCCAGCGAAACTTCCTGGCCGCTCCCGCCACGATCAATCTGAACACAACGTCGGTCACCACCCGTGGCGCTGATGCAGTGGGGCTGAGGGCGGTGTCGGCGGGCAGCGTTGTCGCCAACAACAGTGTCGTGCTGACTCAAGGTGTCGCGTCCCATGGTGTGATGGCCAGAGACGCCCAAGGCGGATTGCGCAGTTCAATGACGTTGAACCAGACGTCCGTCACCACCTCCGGTGCTGTCGCACATGGTGCCGTCGCGCAAGCCGGGGGGTTGGTCACTGGCAACAATTCGACTATCACTGCCAGCGGCGCGGATGCTTCGGCGCTTTATGCCATGGGCGCCGCGGGATTTGTCTCCAATGCCAATTTCAGCAACAGCGCCTTGAGCAACGCCAGCGGCGCGACCGTGGCAGTCGGCGGCGTTGCCGATGTTTCGCTGACCAACGCCACGGTGTCAGGCAGCGGCCAGTGGCTGCGCGTCGCCACTGCCGACAGTTTCGCGCCCTTGCCGCAACCGGCTGCGCCCATTACCGGCGTTCCCGACGTGCCGGAATTCGACGAAGTGGCCGGGCCGCCGCCCGTTGCGCTGCCAACCCCTGGAGCAATTCCCACCAATGTTCCGGGTCTGGCGAATATCGTCGCGACCAATTCAACGCTCACCGGCTCGGCATTGACCGATACCGGTAGCGTTTCCAACCTGACGTTGATCAACAGCACCTGGAACCTGACCGGCAACTCGAACCTGACCACCCTGGTCAACGATCCCAGCCTGATCGACTTCTCGGCGCCGGTCGGCGGCGTGTTCAAGACACTCACCGTCAACACCTACAGCGGCGACGGCGACATCGCCCTCAATACCTTTCTCGAAGGGGATGGATCACCTTCGGACAAATTGGTGATCGACAGCGGAACGGCAACGGGCAGCAGCCACCTGATCATTCGCAATGCTGCCGATGCCAGCGGCGTACTGGGTCGCGGCGCCTTGACCACCGGCAACGGCATCCAGGTGATTGACGCCGTCAATGGCGGCACCACTGCACCCGGCGCGTTTGCCCTTGGGGGGCCGGTGTATGCCGGTCCCTACGAATACACGTTGCATCGTTCCAGTACCGATAACAGCAACGAGCAGGCCTGGTATCTGCGCTCCAACGTGGCACCCGACGGACCGTCTCCGGGGCCCGATCCCGAGCCGGCGGTGCCCAATTTCCGTCCGCAAACTTCACTCTACGGTGCAGTGCCCGCGCTGGCACTGGTCTACAGCCGCAGCATCATCGATACGCTGCATGAACGGGTAGGGGAGGAGCGCCGCTTGACCGGCGCCCCGTTGCCGGCAGAAGACCAACAGGAATATGGCCCGTCACTGGGCTGGGGCCGGTTGATCTACCGCAGTGGTGAGCGCGAAAGCGATAACGGCCCCTTCGGCAATTCACCCGGCTACAACTATGACCTGAATGCTTTCCAGGTCGGCGTTGACCTGTATCGCAGTGAAGAAACCGACGGCAATACCGAACAGGCCGGTGTGTCCCTGGCCATCGGCAATATCAAAGGCGGTATCGATCATTACAACGGCGCCAATGCCGGTGAAGACGTATTACGCGCCTACAGCCTCGGCGGATACTGGACCCACTTCGACCCCGAAGGCTGGTATCTGGATACCGTGCTGCAACTCAATCGATTCGACATCGAAGCCAAACCCGGCAATATCGGAAAACTCAAGACAGACGGCTGGGGGTACACAGCGTCACTGGAAGGCGGTTATCCCTTTGAAGTCCGCAAAGACCTCTACATCGAGCCGCAAGCGCAAATCATCTATAGCTACGTGGAACTCGACGACAGCGATGACCTGGCCGCTGACGTGCGTTTCGAGGACGTCGATTCATTGATCGGGCGGCTGGGAGTGCGTATCGACAAGGACTGGTTCCGCGAAGACGACGATGGCAAGACCCGCCGCACCAACGGTTGGATTCGGCCGAGTATCTGGCATGAATTCAAGGGCGAGCCGAAGACCGAGTTTTCTTCAGCCAACGGCTTTGTGCCTTTCGAGGCCGACATTGGCGGCACCTGGGGCGAGATCAATCTAGGGGTGGACTATCAGGCCAACGAACGCACCACGTTCTATGTGTCTGCCGGCTATCAACGTGCCTTTGACGGCGAGAGCCACAGTTACGAAGGAATGCTCGGGGTCAAGGTGGCGTTCTAGCCTCGTCATTGGCGAATTGTCGTATCGCCCCCCCCCGAACAGGGGAGTTCTGCGCAGGGCATGAACATCCGAGCATAGGGCACACGCGCCCTGACAGGATTTTTGTGCATGACGTCCATGACTGACTCCCCCTATGCCGCCTTGATCGGGCGTAGCGAACAGACGACCGAACATTTGAGTGTCAGCCTGGCCAAGCGCATTGCAGCGACGCTGGGTGAATCGGCGCCAGCTTCGGGACAGACGCTGCCTGCCTTGTGGCACTGGGCATTTTTCCAGCCAGCAATGGAAGAAGAAGGCCTCGGGAACGACGGCCATCCAGCCCACAGCAGCCTTTTACCGGCGATCCAGAATCGCAATCGGATGTGGGCGGGCGGACGTGTTGAGTTTCTTGAGGCTCTGCGTGTTGGCGTTGAAGCCACCCGAATCACAACCGTGCTGAAGATCGAAGAAAAAAGCGGACGCACCGGCTCACTGCTGTTTGCCACCCTGCGCCACGACTATGTGCAGGACGGGCGCCTGGCGATTCGCGAGGAGCAGGATATTGTCTATCGCGAGCCAACCCCGCCCAGACTTGCCAGCGGCGAAGCATTGCCCCTCGCGGGTTGGCAAGAGTCGATAACGCCCACGCCGGTCCTGTTGTTTCGCTACAGCGCGGTGACTTTCAACAGTCACCGCATCCACTACGACTGGCCGTATGTCACCGAAACCGAAGGTTACCCCGGCCCGGTGGTGCATGGACCACTCATTGCCACGCTCAACCTGCGCGCCTTCTGCCGGGCGAACCCGCAAGCGCGGGTGCGGCACTTTGAGTATCGCGGCATTCGTCCGTTGATTTCGCCGCACCCCTTCATCGTTGGCGGGCGCCTCTACGCGCCTGGCAGGGCTGAGTTGTGGGCCGGCAACGAGGCTGGCGTGGCGCAGCGTGCCGAACTGACTTTCGACTGACTTTTCGTTCCTGGCTTTTGCCTTGCACCACAACAACAAGAATCGAGGAAAACCGATGAACCGCAACAGTGACGAACTCAATGCGATCCGTGAAGGTGTGCGTGCGTTGTGCGCTGAATTCGATGCCGCTTACTGGCGTGGGATTGATGAGCAAAAAGGCTTTCCGGAAGCCTTCGTCGACGCATTGACCAAGGCCGGCTGGTTGGCGGCGATGATTCCGCTGCAGTACGGCGGCTCAGGGTTGGGCCTTGCCGAAGCCTCGGTGATCCTGGAAGAAGTGAACCGTTGCGGCGGCAATTCCGGCACGGTGCACGGGCAGATGTACAACATGTTCACCTTGCTGCGAAATGGCAGCGAAGCGCAAAAAAGCTACTACCTGCCCAAACTGGCCAGCGGAGAACTGCGCCTGCAATCGATGGGCGTCACCGAGCCGACCACGGGCACCGACACCACCAAGATCAAGACCAGCGCCGTGCGCAAGGGCGACAAGTACGTGATCAACGGCCAGAAAGTGTGGATCTCACGCATCCAGCATTCCGACCTGATGATTCTGTTGGCTCGCACCACACCGCTGGCCGACGTGAAGAAAAAGTCCGAGGGCATGTCGATTTTCCTCGTCGACCTGCGCGAAGCCATCGGCAACGGACTGACCGTGCAGCCGATTGCCAACATGGTCAATCACGAGACCAACGAATTGTTCTTCGACAACCTGGAGATTCCGGCCGACAGCCTGATTGGCGAGGAGGGCAAAGGCTTCAAATACATCCTCGATGGCCTGAACGCCGAGCGCACCCTGATCGCCGCCGAGTGCATCGGCGATGGTCGTTGGTTCATTGAAAAGGCCAGCGCCTATGCCCGCGACCGGGTGGTGTTCGGCCGGCCGATTGGACAGAACCAGGGCGTGCAGTTCCCGATTGCCGAGGCTCATATCGAAATCGAAGCCGCGGACCTGATGCGCTGGCGTGCCTGCGAGGAATACGACAGCGGGGTCAACGCCGGCGCCAGCGCCAACATGGCCAAATACCTGGCCGCCAAGGCGTCCTGGGAAGCAGCCAACGCGTGCCTGCAAACCCACGGTGGCTTTGGCTTCGCCTGCGAATACGACGTGGAGCGCAAATTCCGAGAGACGCGGCTTTATCAGGTTGCGCCGATTTCCACCAACCTGATTCTTTCGTATGTAGCCGAGCACTTGCTCGAGCTGCCGCGCAGCTTCTAGGGGCCATAGCCATGACTGATAAAACCCTGAATTTGCGCCCCCTCGATGGCATCACCGTGGTCAGCCTCGAACACGCCATTGCCGCGCCGTTTTGCACGCGGCAACTGGCGGACCTGGGTGCGCGGGTGATCAAGGTCGAACGGCCCGGCAGCGGCGATTTTGCCCGTGGCTATGACCAACGCGTGCGCGGCATGGCCTCGCATTTCGTCTGGACCAATCGCTCCAAGGAAAGCATCGCACTGGATCTCAAGCAACAGGAAGCTCAGGTCATTCTCGAGCAGCTATTGCAGCAAGCCGACGTGCTGGTGCAAAACCTGGCGCCGGGCGCTGCTGCACGCATGGGCCTGTCGTTCGAGGCATTGCATAAGGACTACCCGCAATTGATTGTTTGCGACATTTCCGGTTATGGCGAAGGCGGCACCTACGAAGACAAAAAGGCTTACGACCTGCTGATCCAGAGTGAAAGCGGCTTTCTCTCGGTCACTGGCAATGGTGAGGAGGAGGGCATGGCCAAGGCTGGTTGCTCGATCGCCGACATTTCCGCCGGTATGTATGCCTACACCGGCATTCTTTCGGCGCTGTTGTTGCGGGACAAAACCGGGAAGGGCAGTCGAGTCGAAGTTTCGATGCTGGAAAGCCTGGTGGAATGGATGGGTTTCCCGATGTACTACGCCTTTGAAGACGCCACGCCGCCGCAGCGCACGGGTGCGTCTCACGCGACGATTTATCCCTATGGGCCATTCCCGTCAGGCGACGGCGGCACCGTCATGATCGGGCTGCAAAACGAGCGTGAGTGGGTGCAGTTCTGCGGCCAGGTGCTTCAGCGTCCCGAGCTGATCGCCGACGAGCGTTTTTCCGCCAACTTCAAACGCTCGGACAACCGTCAGGCCTTGCGCGCAATCATTGTCGAAGTGTTCGTCCAACTGGATGCCGCGACCGTCATCGAAAGACTCGATGCCGCGCAAATCGCCAATGCCCAGGTCAACGACATGTCCGGCGTCTGGGATCATCCGCAGCTCAAGGCGCGCAACCGCTGGACCGAGGTCGCCAGCCCGGTGGGCATCCTGCCCACACTGCTGCCACCTGCCAACAGCAACGCGTTTTCACCCCGCATGGCGGCAGTACCGGGGCTTGGTCAACACAGCATCAAGTTGCTGATTGAATTGGGTTACAGCGCCATCGATATTCAACGCCTGAGCGAAACAGGCATCGTCCAGAACGGTTGAGGGAGTGTTGTGTATGTCCAGTCTGTTTGTTCGCACGGCGCTGTTTGTGCCGGGCAATCGTCCTGAACGGTTTGCCAAGGCGTTGGCCAGTGGTGCCGACGCGGTGATCATCGACCTCGAGGATGCCGTGCCCAGCGCGGAAAAAGCGGCGGCGCGCCAGCACCTGGCGCAGTTCATCCTGTGGAACAGGGACGTGCAGCTGCTGGTGCGGATCAACGCCACCGGCACCGTGGAACACGAAGCCGACCTTGAGGTGTGTCGTCAGCATCCGGACGTGGTCGGGATCATGTTGCCCAAGGCCGAGTCCGCCGCTAAGGTGAACCATGTCGCCACCAGCGGCAAAGCGGTCTGGCCCATCATCGAAAGTGCCCGGGGCATGCTCTCGATCACCGAAATCGCCGCCTGCGCCGGGGTTCAGCGCCTGACGTTCGGCGCACTCGATCTTGCGCTCGACCTGGGGTTGAAGGCTGGTAGTCCAGCCGCCGAAACGGTGTTCGACCAAACCCGTTTTGCACTGCTGTTGCATTCACGGGTCAATGACCTGCAGCCGCCGCTGGACAGCGTCTATCCGAATTTCGAAGATGACACCGGGCTTGCCAACGCCATGCGACGTGGTCGCGATATGGGCATGGCCGGCGCCTTGTGCATCCATCCGCGTCAGGTGAATGTCGTGCACTCAGCCCTGGCGCCCAGCGCAGAAGAAAAAGCATGGGCACAGCGCATCGTCAGCGCGGCTGAGTCCGGAGAGGCAGCGTTCAAGGTTGACGGGGAAATGGTCGACGCGCCGGTGCTGGGTCGAGCACGAAGGTTGTTGGCGATTAACTAGGTTGATCACAGCACGGCTGGCAGTCTCAAACGGGAGGAGCCAGACACTGGGCCAGAAACGTCATGACAGCCTGCACCGACGCGGTATGACGAATATCGTTGTGAGTCACCAGCCATACTTCGCGCTCTAACGCGGGGCCGGAAATGGCGGCAGGCTTCAGTGAATATTGTTCACCGAGAAAGTAGGGCAGTGCTGCAAGTCCGACACCTGCTTTCGCAGCCATGGCCTGAATGTTCAGATCGTTGCTGCGTAGCAGGATTGGACGATCAGCGGCCTGTTTCAGCAGCCATACCTGCTGAGTGGTTTGTTCCATGCTTTCGTCATAGGCGATGAAGGTCAGTTGGTCGGCAGGCGTTCGATCCAGATAGTCGGCTGAACCATATAAGGCAAACGCAATGGTGGCGACTTTTCGGGCAACAAAGTCCGGCTCTGTGGGGCGACTCAAGCGAATGGCAACGTCCGCTTCCCGACGGGTGAGGGAGGCGCTGCCAAGGTTGCCCAACAATTGCAAAGACAGTTGAGGATGTTCCTGACGAAGTTTTCCCAGATGCGGCGCGATCAATGAGCAGGCCAGCGCGGGTGGCGCGCTGACGGTCACCTCTCCGACTGCCCCGGCCTGACCTGCCAGCGCACTACGCTCCACGGCGAAGGATTCGACTTCCATGCGCTTGCCCAGTTTGGCAATACGCTCACCGTCCGCCGTCAGCTCATAGGACCTGGGGCGACGGTCTACCAGCTTCAGGTTCAGTGAGGCTTCCAGTGCGCTGATTCGCCTCGCTACCGTTGCGTGATCGACCTTCAACTTGCGAGCGGCTGCGGATAACGATTGTTCCTGGGCAAACACCGAGAAGTAGCGCAGATCTTCCCAATCAAACATGACATTACTCCTTCGTCCAATCAAGCCACCGATGGGGCGGGTTACAAGCAACATCAGCTCTGGGCGATGGACGCCGGGTGCTTGCTCAATGGCGTGACTTCCAGTGCCATGAACGGAAACAAAGGCAGGGTGCTGAGGATTTCGTGAAGCTCGTCGTTACTGTCCACGTCGAAAATGCTGACGTTTGCCCACTTGCCAGCCACCCGCCACAGATGAAGCCATTTGCCTTGGCGCTGAAGATTCTGCGCCAGCTTCATCTCCGCTGCGCTGAGGTTTCGAATTTTTTCCTGATCCGCGTCGTGGGGAATGTGGATCTGCATCGCTACTTGAAACAGCATACGTGTCTCCTGTTAATCAAAGGCGACTATGCGCCTGCGTGGCTTCATTACAGGAGCGGGCAATTAAAAGTTCAACTGACTTTTGGGGGGATGAAGATTGAGAAAAAGCCAATCGTAACTTCAAGTATTCAAAAAAGTGATTGTGAATTTCTGCACATCAGCTCCGCATTTTCGGCCGTATGTAGGCTAAAGAGCAGTCTGTATGCTCGCCTCACTACGGAAATTCAGGCGGAGTATCAACAATGACTACTGAAGCGAGAGTTGACAATACACTCGGTGTGATGCGGGCAGCGTGGGTCATCACAGCCATTTTTATACTGTCCAACGCAGCAACGCCGTTATATGGCTTCTGGCAGGATAAATTGGGATTTGCGTCAGGAATATTGACCGTAATTTTTGGCTGTTACATTCTCGGTTTGTTAATAACATTAGTTATAGCCGGCCAACTTTCTGATCACTATGGTCGCAAGGCGATATTGCTGCCGGGCATTGGGATTGCCATCGTGGCCGCGCTGCTATTTGAAGCGGCAGACAGTGTTTTGGTCTTGATGCTTGCACGCTTTTTAACAGGCGTTTCAGTGGGTATCGTTGTTTCGGCGGGAATGGCCAACGTCGTTGAGCAGACGTCGTCGCATCGCCGGCAATTTGCTTCGTTAATGGCCTCTGTCGCCATGGTGGCGGGCGCTGGATCGGGGCCGCTCTTAGCGGGATTAATAGCCCACTACTATGCGGATCCGATCCGCCTGGTGTTCAGCGCTGAAATCTTGCTGTTGCTGCTTGCGCTGGTCGCTGTTCTTCGCCAGCCACACCGCAAGCTAGGCACAGGAGTGTTTCGTCCCAAGCTTCCTTCTATTCCAAAGCAGAGCATTGGCATCGTGTTGCTGGGCGTCACGTTTTTCGGGCCCGGCATAACGGCCACGTCTTTTGTACTCTCCTTGGGACCGAAGATGCTCGCGACACTGTTGCATACCAATCAGCCGCTTCTGAGTGGGGTGATGGCATTTTTTATGTTTCTTGTCGCGGTGCTTGTGCAATTCGCGATCAAGCCCTTCGGTGTTAAACGAATGTTCGCGTTGAGCGGTATCTGGACGATTGTCGGGATGATCAGCTTGTGGCTTGCGCTGCACCTCGATTCTGCGGCCTGGATTCTGGTAGGCGCTTTATTGGCGGGTGCCGGTCAAGGCCTGGGTCAATTGGGCGGGTTGACGCTAATTGCCGAAAACGTGCCGGCCAATCGCCGCGCTGAAGCGAACGCGATCTTCAATATCGGCGGATACATTCCAGCGGGCATCATTCCAGTCGCCACGGGTTATCTGATTGAGTTTTTTGGTCTGGAAGTGGGCGTGACCGCGCTTGCCTGTTTCATTGCCGGCAGCGCTCTGTTGGCGTTGGGCGGATTGGCGAAGACCAGGACAGTCTCCTGAGTGTTAGAGTGTTCTTCGATGTCCGTTCTTAAGGGCCCTCCACTCGATTCGCGTATTCGTGCCAAACGGTTCTGGCGAACGAACAGGGCTCAAAAACCGTGTATCTATCGTTAAGTGAAAAATGAATCGTCCGCTGTTTGTTTCTCTAGATGGACCCAAGGGAGCCGGGAAAACCACATTGTTGGAAGCCGTTACGAAAGCACTGAGGGCAGACAACAAAAAAGTGATCCGGCTTTGCGAGAAAAAAAGCGATCCCTTTCGGGGGGAAACAATGACCCTCGTAAACCAACTCGTCAGAAATCCCACTCGGGATTTGGAGTTGGAGGTTTGTGAGCGCTTTGCTGATAGCCGTGCCTGGATGTCCCGGCACGTCCTGGCTAAACAGCCACCAGACAGCATCGTCTTGATCGATCGCTGGTATCCGTCGGATGCTGCGTTTCGGCGAATAGTCCCGTTTGCAGAGATTCTGCAGTTGAACCTTGATCGAAACGTGCAAGTGCCAGACCTGCATGTCGGGGTTGTCACCGCCCCTGATATTTCATGGGCGAGGGCAGCGGCACGATCGCGTGGATTGAGCAGTACTGTGATCCATAAGCTGGAAGAACATATCGCTTGTACCAACGCGTTCGAGCGAGCGGTTGCGGATCACGGCTGGGTTTTATGCCGTAATGAAGGAACGATCGAAGAGGCAATGAAGCAGGTGGTTTCCGAGATTTATAGAGTCCTTCGATGCCCCGCAGGCGAAGTTCGCCGGTCTTGATGCGGTTGAAAATGCTGGAGTGCTCGATTCAAAGGCACGAGATCAATCCAGATTCCGCGCCGAGTTGGTCAACGCACGAGAGCATTGCAACAGCGCCGGAGCCAGTTGCCGCTCGGCATCCGCGCGACTCCAGCGACTGGTGGGTGCTACCACATGCACCGCCGCTACCGGCCGGCCGTTAGCCCCCAGCACCGGTGCACCGATGGTCATATCGCCGAGGAAAAGTTCCTGGGTATTGACTGCATAACCTTGCTCGCGCACCACCTGCAGCGATTCCAGAATACTGTCGACCTGCGTCAGCGTATGGCTGGTATGGGCGACTCGCTGACTATGTTCGATTAACACCAACGCTTCATCCTGGGGCAGGGCACTTAAGTAAGCCCTGCCTGACGCTGTGCAATACATCGGCACACGCGAGCCGATCGGCATATGCACCGGCACAAAACCTGAGCTGACGAAGCGCGCAATGTAGGTCATGTCGTATCCCGCTGGCTCCGTAAGGCAGGAGGTCTCTCCGGTCAGTCGCGTCAGTTCGGAAAGGAACGGGTTGGCCACTTCAATCAGCGAATGAGCATCCAGGTAACTGAACCCCAGCTCCAGCACACGCGGTGTCAGTTGGTAATGACGTGTGCGCGGGTGTTTCCGAAGGTAACCAAGGCTTTCCAGGGTAAACACCATGCGCTGGGCGGAGCTTTTCGTCATGCCGGCGGCGTCAGCCACCTCTGCAAGGCTCATGCTACGGCGCTGTGCGCTGAAAGCCTTGAGCACTGACAAGCCTTTTTCCAAGGATTGATTGTGCAAACTGTTGCGTTCTTCTGGCATGGCGAACTCGTTGTCAGATTGATCAATTACAGGGAGATTTCTACAGCATAAAGCAAAAATAGACCATTAAATATCGCATATCGATACGAACAGATCATTTATAGCGTTTTGTGAATCGATATTCGCCATATTTCAATCGGAATGGCATGAGGCTTGCGATTGTTCTCCTGCCGCCAGCGGTACTGACGATCCGTTTTCCTTTTGGAGTAACCCGATGAACAGTCTTTCACACTTGTTTCGCCATCTTGCCTTCGGTCTGTGCGCCACCGTTTGCGTTACCACCGTGCACGCTGCCAGTGCAACCTCGTACAAAGTGGGTGCAACAGCCAGCGGTTCGCCGTTTACCTTTCTCGATATCAAGAGCAATAGCATCCAGGGGGTGATGGTCGATGTCGCCGAAGCGGTGGGCAAGGCCGGCGGCTTCACCAGCCAGATCGAACAAACCAACTTCGCCGCGCTCATTCCCTCTCTGACCTCCGACAAGCTCGACTTCATTTCCGCCGGCATGCTGAAAACCGAAGAGCGAAAAAAGGTCGTCGACTTCAGTAACCCGGTCTACGCCTACGGTGAAGGTCTGATCATCAGCGCCGATGACAATGCCGCCTACCCCGACCTGAGTTCGCTCAAAGATCAGGTCGTGGGTGTGCAGGCCGGCACCATCTTTTACGACCAGCTCAACAAGCTCGGCATCTTCAAGGAAATCCGCACCTACGACTCCATTGGCGAGATGGTCCGTGACCTGTCCCTGGGTCGCATCAAGGCCGCTGTCGGTGACCAACCGGTGGTTGCGTATCAGATCCGCCAGAATCTATTCAAAGGCGTGAAACTGGCCGCCGACTACAAACCCACTAATGTCGGCGAGGTTTGCCTTGTGGTGCGCAAGGGCGATACCGAAACCCTCGAGCGATTGAACCAGGCCATCGCCAGCATCAAGGCTGACGGAACCTTGGCCAGTATCCTCAAGAAGTGGGGGCTCGATGCCCAGGTGAACCTATGAGCCCCACTGAATTCCTGCAAAGCGCCGTGGATTTTTTACCCATCCTGCTTCAGGGCGCCTGGGTGACTATCCAGATCACCGTGCTGTCATTCCTCCTCAGCAGCGCCATCGGCCTGGTGCTGGCATTGCTCAAGCTGTCGCCGATCCGCGCGCTGTCAGTGGCGGCGAGCACGGTGATCAACGTGATTCGCGGCCTGCCGATCATCGTGCAGCTGTTTTACATTTATTTCGTGTTGCCGGACATGGGCGTGCACCTCAGCGCCTTCCAGGCCGGGGTGATCGGCATGGGTATCGCTTACTCCGCCTATCAGGCTGAAAACTTTCGCACCGGCATCATCGCCGTGGAGCAAGGACAGCGCGAAGCCGCCGAAGCCTTGGGAATGCGCTCGGTATTGATGATGCGCCGCGTGATTCTGCCCCAGGCATTCCGCATCGCACTTCCGCCCTATGGCAACACGTTGGTGATGATGCTCAAGGACTCGTCACTGGTGTCCACCATTACCGTCGCCGAGATGACCCGCCAGGGGCAATTGATTGCCTCATCCACCTTTCAGAACATGACTGTTTACACCCTGGTAGCTCTGCTTTACCTGCTGATGAGCCTGCCGTTGGTGTATGGCCTGCGTCGCATGGAACAGCATCTGGGCCGGAGGAAAAAAGCATGATCAAGATTCGACAGCTGCAAAAACATTACGGCAACCACCGCGTACTGCACGGAGTGGATCTGGACGTGGCCAAGGGTGAAGTGGTGTGTCTGATTGGCCCCTCTGGCTCGGGCAAATCCACGCTACTGCGCTGTATCAATGCACTGGAAACCTACGATGGCGGCGCCATCACCGTGTTCGGCGAAACCGTGCAACGCAGCAGTAAAACCGTGCACGCGCTCAGAAGTCGCATGGGCATGGTGTTCCAGCGTTTCAACCTGTTTCCCCATCGCACCGTATTGGAAAACGTCATGGAAGGCCCGGTATACGTCAAAGGTGAGTCACCCACTCAAGCACGCGAAGAAGCCCTGGCGTTACTGGAAAAAGTCGGCCTGTCGGCAAAGGCGCAATCCTATCCGGAACAACTTTCCGGCGGTCAGCAACAACGGGTGGCCATCGCGCGTGCCTTGGCGATGAAGCCCGAAGCCATGCTGTTCGACGAACCTACCTCGGCCCTCGACCCTGAGCTGGTGGGCGATGTACTGGAAGTCATGCGTACCTTGGCGGATGAAGGCATGACCATGATCGTGGTCACCCATGAAATGGGTTTTGCTCGCGAAGTGGCCGACCGCGTGTGCTTCCTCCATGGCGGTTACATCGTTGAAAGCGGCCCGGCAGAGCAAGTGCTGGGCAATCCGCAGCAACCGCGAACCCAGGACTTTTTGCGCCGGGTACTGCATCCGACCGCCAGCACCCGGAGCCTGTCATGAAGTCACTTTGGGCCGCGACTGCGCCAACAGCCGTACCGACGCCTGCGTTGATTGAATCGTTGAAGGTAGATGTGGCGATTGTGGGGGCAGGATATACCGGCTTGTCGACGGCCCTGCATCTGGCTGAGAAGGGTGTAAGTGTCTGCGTCCTGGAAGCCAACGAACCTGGCTGGGGGGCCTCGGGCCGTAATGGTGGGCAGGTCAACCCGACGTTGAAATACGATCCGGATCAACTGGTGCAAATGTACGGTGCTGAGCGCGCTGAACCGTTGATCGATGTTGTGTCGAACTCTGCTGACCTGGTGTTCAGTTTGATCAAGCGGCATGAGATTGATTGCGCGCCGGTGCGAAAGGGATGGATGCAGGTTTCCTACTCGGACAAAGGCGTGGCCGGGCTGCATGCCCGTGCGGATCAATGGGCCCGGCGTGGCGTGCCAGTGCAGTGTCTGGACGCGAGAACAGTGGCGACTCGTATGGGCAGTGAAGCTTTTGCCGGCGGTTGGCTGGATGGTCGAGCCGGGGCGATTCAGCCTTTGTCTTATGCACGCGGATTGGTGCGTGCGGCGCTGGCCGCAGGTGTGCGGATTCATGGCCAGAGCGCCGTGACTGCGTTGCAGCGTCATGGCTCCGGGTGGCAATTGCAGACCGCTGGCGGCGCACAAGTAACGGCGGATCAGGTGGTGCTGGCAACCAACGGCTACAGCAGTAACCTGTGGCCTGGCATGGCGCAAAGCATATTGGCTGCCAATAGTTTTATCGTTGCCACCAAACCGTTGAGTGGGTCTGTTGCCGACAGTATTTTGCCTGGACAGGAAACGGTTTCTACGGCGCAACGATTACTGCTGTATTTCCGTAAGGATGCCTACGGACGTCTGTTGATGGGCGGGCGCGGCTTGTTCAACGATCCCACTGGGCCGACGGACTTTGCTCACCTTGAGCGCTCGCTGGCATTACTGTTTCCGCAGTTGGGGCCACTGGAGTTTGAGTATCACTGGGCTGGACGGATCGCCATCACTCGAGATTTCATGCCCCATGTCCATGAACCGGCACCAGGGCTGACCTTGGCGCTTGGGTGTAATGGGCGGGGGATCGCTTTGTGTACCAGTCTTGGGCAACAGTTGGCCGGGCGCTTATGTGATAACCGCGCGGCATTTGCGTATCCGGTGTCGCCATTGCAGCGGCTGCCATTACATGGATTGCAGAGGTTCTATATTGGCGCGGGAGTGGCGTGGTATAGCTTGTTGGATCGGTTGAATGTGAGCTGAGGATTCTTTATTCGTATCGAACATTCACCTCGACCAAGCCCCGCAACATGCCGACCTGAACCGCACCTAAACTGCCGCTGCCGGCGAATACGATTGCGGTTTTGGTCGCCACATCGAATCCAAATGGTTTCGGGATCAATGCGTATGAGTAGAAGCGAATACTTAAAGCGAGAAAGCCACCCGTAAAATGCCCTCAAGATCTTTCGGCTTGCGCCCCAGCAGGTTTTCAAGGATGCGACTGTTCTGGTCGAAAGCGCCTTTATCGATAGCATTGCCCCAGCCGCTGAGGAATTTCGCGACCGCGGTTGGCCAGCCGTCACCCTCTCGAGCGGCGATGAATGCCTGAACGGAAATTGGTTGGTAAGCAACCGGCTTGCCCGTCAGTCGAGTCAACCCGTCTGCGATGTCCTGAAACGACCAGGTCTGTCCTGCATTGAGCAGGCAAGTGCGATTTTCATAGCCTGTTTGGGTTAACAGTTCGGCACCGGCTTCTGCCAGCTCGGTATAAGTGGCGAAGCTGGCTCGACCTTGCCCTGTTGGGGCGCTGAAGCCTTCTTTTGCCGCATTGGCACCGATGAGGAAGGGCAAATCGTTGGCGTACAGCGGATGTTGAATAATTGTGTACGTGAGGCCCGACTTCTCAAGCAATCGCTCGGTAGCTATATCGCTCTCCGTCACGCCCTCGATAGGTGCCAGCTCATCGTTGATCCGTTGAATACTGGTGTAAACCACATGACGAACACCCGCACGGCCGGCTGCAATGATCACGTTTTTATGCTGGGCAAGACGATCACTGAACGCTACGGCTGACACCAGGTAGATTTTTTCTACGCCTTCGAACGCCGCCACCAGCGAATCGTAGTCGGTGTAATCCCCTCGGCGCACTTCTATACCTAATGCAGCCAGAGGCTCCGCCTTTTCAATATCACGTGCCATTGCCACAACATCTGATGCCGGGATTTTTTGTATCAGTGAACGCAAGACAGCATTGCCCAATCTGCCTGTCGCGCCGGTAACGAGAATTTTTGCCATGATGCTTTGCTTTCCAATCTTGAACCAGGAGGAAGCCCATCATGACCAAAGCATCAAGGATTAATTAGTCTTCAATCGGTAGAATCAGCTTCAACCTAAAGTTGGAGATGATCGTGGAAACCCTGGGTAATCTTGAATCCTTCGTCCGTGCCGCAGAAGCCAGCAGCTTTTCCGAAGCCGCACGGCGCATGGGGATTTCCGCTGCCGCCGTCAGTAAAAATGTGGCGCGACTTGAAGCGAATCTGGGTACGCGGTTGTTCCACCGCAGCACGCGCAGTCTCACCCTCACCGAGGCGGGAGAGTTGTTTTACCAAGAGGTCGCGCAAGGCCTGGAAACCATCCAGGGGGCCATCAACCAGATTGGCGAAACTCGAGAAGTACCCGCAGGGCGACTACGGGTCAATTTGGCACCGTCTTTGGCTTACGATTATGTATTGCCATTGCTCAAGACCTTCAAACAGCGTTATCCCGCTGTGGTGCCGGATTGGCACCTGGAAATCCGACGTGTGGATTTGATAGGTGAAGGTTTTGATGTCGCTATCGGCGGAGGCATGGAATTGTCACCTGGCGTTGTGGCGCGCGAACTGGCCAAACTTCATCTCGTGGCTGTCGCTGCTCCATCATGGCTTGAAGGCAAACCGCTACCCGCTACGCCCAGCGATTTGCAGGGGGCCGATGGCATCGTAATGCGCTCGACCAACTCAGGGCGTTTGCTGAACTGGACACTTCGTGATTTCGAAGAAGGGCGGTACGACCTGAATCTAAAACCAGCAGCCATCATGAACGACCCAGAAGCGCTGTGTAGTTGCGCTGTGATGGGGTTAGGTGTCGCGCTACTACCCTTGGATCGCGCCTGGCCTCGCTTGCAAAACGGTGAGCTGGTTCGATTGTTACCCGACTGGTACGTGGATCTGGGCGTGGTCTCGATTTACTACTCTTCGAAAAAGTCTTTGCCGGCGAAAACACGGGTGTTCGTCGATTTTCTGTTGGAGCATTTTCAAGAATCGCTCTGCCAACACTTCCGTGCCGATTGACACATCGGTGCGCACCAGTTCTGACGGAAGTTCTGAAGCCATGAGCGGTTATTCGGAATACTTCGTGAAGATCAGGTCCGTAGCAGGGGGCAACTTCGTATGGCAAGCGAAGCAGCCATTGATGATCTTTTCACTGGGATTGGGCTTGCCGTTTTCAAACTGCCCGTAACCTAAGCATTCAGCCATTCGGACCAGATCAGCAAATGATTTCGCCTGCATTTTTTTCATCGCGTTACCACGGTGAATCTTGACAGTAACTTTGCAAGTTTGGAAAGCGTAGCAGTTCAAACGACAGGGCAGTGCCGAGCATGCTCACAAGCAGACGAATCACGTCAAAACGTCTATTCCCACCATCACCAGCATCAGGGCGAACAGCAGTTTCAGGATCCTGGGTGACAGCCTGGTCGGGACGTTGGCGAAATGGATACGCTAAATCTCGCGACGCAGTTTCCCCGGCGCTTCCCCGTAAAACGCCTTGAATTTCTTGCTGAAAGCCGACTGCGACTGGTAACCGACCTGCACGGCAATATCGCTCAACCCCAGATGGGAGTGGCTCAGCAGGTTGAACGCCAATTCCATCCGGACCTGAGTCAACAGCACCCAGGGTGATGCGCCCGCCACTCGTGCGAAGGCGCGCAGAAAAGTTGCCCGGGACATGCTTGCCATTTCCGCCAGCCCTTCAACGGTCCACTCGAATGCAGGGTCGGCCAACATCGCCTGCCACGCGCGTCCGAGACGTTTATCGCTGAGCAAGGCGAGTGAACCGGTGGTCTGGCCATCGCTTGCCAGGTGCGCTCGCAGGATCAAGGTAAACAGTGCCTGGGATAGCGCGTCGAGCATGAATCTGGAGCAGACCTGGTCACCATCCGCTTCGCCACGCAGCATCTCCACCAGCGCAGGCAACTGCCCACTGGTCGTGGGCGGGATGACCAGATACTCGGGCAGCGCGGCAAATAGCAGTGACGTGCGATTGAAGTGAAACCCGCCACAGAGCATGTCGAAATCGCGACTGGTCCCGCCAATTCGATGCATCGGTACGACACCACCTTCGTTAACGCTCGGCACGCTCGGCGCTACGGTTTTTCCTGGGCTGTGCATGACATGCGGCGCGCCTCGCGCAAGCAGCAGAATGTCCCCGGCCTTCATGGGAACGCGCTGGCCATCGGGAAAATCTACCCGGCACTCTCCGGCGAGCACGATGTGATAGGGCGCCCTGCCCAAGGCTTCCTGCGCATGCTCGCGAGCCCAATCCCCCTCGAATTGGCAGCGCAAATCCAGGCTGCCGCGAACATTGGCCAAGCTGATGAGTTTATCGATTGAGTTCATTTTGAGTTTTTCGCAATAAAAGCTGAGCCGATTGAGCAAATCCGAATCGCGCCACTGGAGAAAACAGAGTGTGTCGAAACAGTACACTCAACCTGTTCACGTTGAGACGATCAAGCAACAACTTGAGCATGACGAACAAAAGCACCGTTCGCCAAACCCGCAGACTGGCTCCACATTCAATGTTCTGGAGAAGTCTCATGCTCACCTCATTTGCAACCTGGTTACGGTTCCTCAGCAAAGTGGATACCTTTGGCGCTTCGCTTATGCGACTGGCAATCGGCATCGTTTTCCTGTGGATTGGCGCACTCAAATTCGTCCCCTACGAGGCCGACAGCATCACACCGTTTGTCGCCAACAGCCCCTTCATGTCGTTCTTCTACGAGCACCCGCAAGAGTACAAGGTTCACCTGACACATGAAGGCGAACTGAACGCGGACAAGCGCGCCTGGCAGACAGCCAATAACACTTACGGGTTCTCGACCGGGCTGGGCATTGTCGAACTCCTGATTGGCTTATTGGTGCTGTCCAACCCCATCTCACGACGCACCGGCTTACTCGGTGGTGCATTGGCCTTCGGTACGCCATTGGTGACTTTGAGCTTTCTGATCACCACGCCCGAAGCCTGGGTCGGTGCCCTGGGCGACGCCCAGAACGGTTTTCCCTACCTGTCCGGTGGCGGTCGCCTGGTGCTTAAAGACGTTTTGATGCTGGCAGGTTCGCTGACTGTGATGGCCGACTCCGCTCGTCATCTGCTGCGGGAAAGTCGTGCATGAGCCATCAACGCCTCGCTGGATTGTTTCACCCAGCACAATTAAGCCATGACATCCCTGCCGGTTCTCTAATTGCCCATAGATAGCGAGACTGAACGCAGAAGGCATTGACTCATTTCGGGCTAATGCAGAGTCCATCCAGGGAGTCCCCACATGATTGATCTTGCTCATTCCTGCGACGGTAACCCTTGGTTGGAGACTCCAGCCATGGCCCATAGCGAATACGAAGGTGGCTTTCTGCTGCCCCAACTGATGGGCGCACTCACTAGCGAGTCCAGAGCGACTCCTGTCACGCACAGATCCAATACGCATCAGAACAAGGTTTCGGTCTTGAAACGATGCGCCCCGATCTTGCGCGCATTGAAACTTCGTTTTTCTCCCCTTTAACGATGGTTGGACACACCTGTGTTGTGCGACCTTGCAGAGAATTGAGATGACCTACGACTTTGATTTATTTGTGATTGGTGCAGGCTCCGGCGGTGTCCGTGCCGCGCGTTTTGCCGCAGGATTCGGCGCGAAAGTGGCTGTTGCCGAAAGCCGCTACCTCGGTGGTACATGCGTGAATGTTGGTTGCGTGCCAAAGAAACTGCTGGTCTACGGCTCGCATTTTGCCGACGACTTCGTACAGGCCGAGGGCTTTGGCTGGACGGCCGGCAAGGCGCAATTCGACTGGGAAAAATTGATCTCCAACAAGAACCGCGAGATCGAACGACTCAACGGGATTTACCGCAAATTGTTGATCAACAGCGGCGTGACCTTGCTCGAAGGTCATGCACGGCTGACCGATGCCCATCACGTTGAAATCAACGGCCAACGTTACAGCGCAGAACGCATTCTGATTGCCACCGGTGGCTGGCCACAGATTCCGGATATTCCAGGTCGTGAGCACGCGATCACTTCGAATGAAGCATTCTTTCTGAAACAGCTGCCCAAGCGAGTATTGGTGGTTGGCGGCGGTTACATCGCCGTCGAATTTGCCGGCATTTTCAATGGTCTGGGTGCCGACACCAGCCTGCTGTATCGCGGTGATCTGTTCCTGCGCGGGTTTGATCAATCAGTTCGTACGCACCTTGTGGAAGAACTGAGCAAACGCGGTCTGCAATTGCAGTTCAACACCGATATCGTGCAGATCGACAAACAGGCGGACGGCAGTCTGCTGGCGACGCTCAACGACGGTCGTCAACTGGAGACCGACAGCATTTTCTACGCCACTGGCCGCCGCCCCATGCTCGACAATCTGGGCCTGGAAAACACCCGCGTCGCACTCAATGACAAGGGCTTCATCGACGTCAACGACAACTTCGAAACCCGCGAGCCATCGATTCTGGCATTGGGTGATGTGATTGGCCGGGTGCAACTGACTCCAGTCGCCACGGCAGAAGGCATGGCCGTCGCGCGTCGCCTGTTCAAACCTGAAGAATATCGCCCCGTGGATTACCGACACATTCCCACCGCGGTGTTCAGCCAGCCCAACATCGGCACCGTTGGGCTGACGGAAGAACAGGCACTGGAGCATGGCCACAAAGTCTTGGTTTTCGAGAGCCGATTCAAACCGATGAAACTGACCCTCACGGAGTCGACCGAGCAGACGCTGATGAAGCTGGTGGTGGATGCTGCGACTGATCGAGTACTGGGCGCGCACATGGTAGGCCCCGACGCCGGAGATATCATTCAAGGGCTGGCCATCGCGCTGAAAGCGGGGGCCACCAAGCGCCTGTTCGATGAAACCATCGGTGTGCACCCAACCTCGGCAGAAGAATTCGTGACGCTGCGTACGCCTGTCACCGGCAGATAACGGCAGACGGCCAATCTTCTTCCGTTGGTTCGATAGCCTCCAGGATCGATATACAATGCAGCGCATAAGCAGTGCCTATAGAGGAGAGTTCTTATGCTGCTACGACACTTGCGCTATTTGTTGGCAGTCGCCGATAACGCCGGCTTCACCCGCGCAGCCGAGGCGCTGCATGTTTCCCAGCCCACCTTGTCGCAGCAGATCCGGCAGCTGGAAGATACGCTTGGCGTTGTGCTGTTTGACCGAACCTCACGCACGGTCAAACCGACTGATGCGGGGCAGGCCTACATCGAATGTGCCCGTCGTGTATTGGTAGAGCTGGAGGCTGGCAAGCGCGCACTGCACGATGTGAAGGATCTGTCGCGCGGCACCCTGCGCCTGGCCATGACACCGACGTTCATGGCGTATCTGGTAGGACCGCTGATGCGCGACTATATGGCTCTCTATCCCAATATCCATCTGGAGATCTTTGAACTCTCCATGGCCGATATCGAAACCGGCCTGGCGGAGGACTCACTGGATATCGCCATCGCGTTTGATGAGGTGCGAAACCCGGACATCGAAACAATCCCGGCTTTCGTTGAAACCCTGGGGCTGGTGGTGGGGCGCGATCACCCGTTATACGACTGGAAGAAACCCTTGACCGCCGAGCAGGTCGCGCAACTGAACTTCGCGTTGCTGACTCCCGACTTCGCCACCCGCGTGTGTATTGACGAGTACTTCGCCAAGACGCAGATCACCCCCAACGTGGTGATCGAGGTCAACTCGGTCAACACTTTGCTGGAAGTCATGCGGCACACGGCGGTTGCCACTATTCTTCCGGAACCCATCGCTACCCAGGACCGCGCCCTGCGCAGGATCGCGCTGCTGGACAAAGGGCCACAGCGCGGAGCCGCTTTGTTGCGGCGCAAAAACAACTATCACAGCGCGGCGTCAGTCGCCTTTATGGACTTGATGCTGGGTGAATCGGTGCGTCAGTAGCCTCTGCAAAAAGAATGATCATTACACGCCATGAAATGCTGGATTGTAATTGCTGGTCATTCCGCTGTTTATGAGAGGAGGGGAAGATGACTCCATCGACGCGATCACCGGGTCGAACACATAAATAGTCGGAGTACGTCATGTCCCAGCAAGCGATCAAACTTTATCGTCACCCGTTGTCTGGTCACTCTCATCGGGTTGAACTGATGCTGTCCCTGCTCGGCCTGCCGACGGAACTGGTCTTTGTGGACTTAATGAAGGGCGCACACAAAACCCCCGAGTTCCTGGCGATCAACAGTTTTGGACAAGTCCCGGTGATCGATGACAACGGCACCGTACTGGCCGACTCCAACGGCATCGTGGTTTACCTGGCCGCCAAATATGGCAACGGCCAATGGCTGCCGACCGATCCGGTAACGCAAGCCAAGGTTCAACGCTGGTTGTCGGTGGCCGCCGGTCAAATCAGTTCGGGCCCTGCCACCGCGCGATTGATCACCGTGTTTGGTGCCGGTTATGACGCCGAAGAAACGATCAAACGTTCTCATGCCCTGCTTAAAGTCATGGAAGAAGAGCTGGGTCAAAGCAAATTCCTGGCCGGCGACAAGCCGACCGTCGCCGATGTTGCCGCCTACACGTACGTGTCCCACGCACCAGAAGGTAACGTGGCGCTGACTGACTACCCGAATGTCCGTGCCTGGTTGAGCAGCATCGAAGCGTTGCCGAACTTCGTTGGCATGCAACGTACCGCTGTAGGCTTGCAAGAGGCTTGATGCGAATCTTAAGGAGCTTGCCGGGAGATTAATCCCGGCAAGCTCCTTTTCATTTGCTTCGCAGTTCTCCCAGGACGCTTTAGGTACATGCAGCCCGACGGCACGTGCGAAAGTCACTGTAGCCGACGATACTGGCAAACAGGTCTTGCCGCGCAAGCGGCCATATACCTAACTGTCCTCTCATCAAGACAGGGTCGCCTATGGATCGTTTTCAAGAAATGCAGATATTCATGGCAGTAGCCGAGGAAGAAGGCTTTGCCGCGGCTGCCCGCCGATTGAACATCTCTCCCCCCAGCGTGACCCGTGCCATCGCCGCGATGGAAGAGCGCATCGGCACACAGCTCCTTTCTCGCACCACTCGTAGCCTGCATCTCACCGAAGCGGGTCAACGCTACCTTGAAGATTGTCGGCGTATCCTCAGCGATATCGACGAAGCGGAGGAGGCGGCGGCTGGCAGTTACTCGATACCGTGCGGGCATTTGACCGTAACCGCATCGGTGCTGTTTGGCGAGTTGTTCATCGCGCCGCTGCTGGTCGACTACGTGGATCAGTTTCCTTCGGTGCACCTCAATGCCTTGCTGGTGGATCGTGTCGTGAATATGGCTGACGAGGGTATCGATGTCGCCATACGCATCGGCCATTTGCATGAGACCAATCAGCACGCCATCAAAGTCGGCGAAGTACGCCAGGTGATCTGCGGTACACCCGATTATTTCGAGCGCAACGGCAGGCCGCGTCATCCCGGTGAACTCAGTTCCGCCAACATCGTCATGTCTTCGGCCAGCCATTTGCTGAGCGACTGGCAATTCGTCAACGACGGCAACGCACTGAGCTTTCGATTCGAACCGCGATTGGTGGTCACCGCCAATCAGGCCGCGATCAATATCGCCAGCCTGGGTTGGGGCGTCACGCGTGTATTGTCCTACCAAGTGGCCAACCAGGTGGCAGCTGGCGAACTGGAATTGGTGCTGGAAGACTTCGAACCGCCTGCGCTGCCCATTCAAGTGGTCTACCTCAAGAGCACCCGAATCCCGGCGAAGGTCCATACCTTCGTGGATTTTCTCGCGGATCGACTCGGCAAGGATTCGGCGCTCAAGGCTGTGGTGAAGGGTTCCAGCTGATGGATCGCTACCATGAAATGCTGATGTTCGAAGCTTTATCGGAGCGACCCAGCCTGGCTGCTGCGGCACGTCGTTTGAACGTGTCAGGACCCACGGTCGTTCGCGCCATTGCACGGCTGGAGGAACGTCTTGGCGTGCCACTGTTACTTCGCAGTACCCGCGGTGTGTCGCTGACTGAGGCCGGCGCCGGCTTCATGGCCGATTGTTCACGCATTCTCAAGGCCATCGAAGACGCAGAGGCTTCGGCCAAGGGCTTGCACGTTCAGGCCCAAGGCAATCTCACGGTATTGATGCCTTTGCTGTTCAGCCGCTATGTCATGAACCCGATGCTATCGAGTTATACGAACCTGTATCCCGAAGTAAGAGTCTTCGCGCAATACCATGATCGTTTTCCGAACATGAATGAGGAGGGAATCGACGTAGCTGTGCTCGTCGGTAATCTGCCCAGCTCATCATTGATCGCACGACAAGTAGGCCACGTGCGCTCGATTGTTTGCAGCAGCCCGGCCTATCTGGCCACTCACGGTGAGCCCGGCGTACCGGAAGATTTGAGACATCATCGGTTGGTCGCCACTCATGCTTATCGAGACAAGGTCCAGTGGGACTTTCACCAGGACGGTGAATTGAACCCTATAAAAGCCCGGTCACGGATCAGTTGCGCGACGGTGCAGGCGGCCATCGATGCTACTGCTCATGGCGCCGGCATTACCCGCTGCCTGAGCTATCCGTTGTACGAGTATTTGAACAGTGGGCGATTGCGGCGTGTATTGCAGCCCTATGAGTTACCGGCGCTGCCGGTGCATGTGGTGTACCGCGAGGGGCGCAAGGCCTCGATGCGGGTACGCAGTTTCGTCGACCACATCGTCGAGGGCCTGCGCGAACATCCGGCCATGCAGCCGGATGCTGATTGAGCGCGCGCAACTTGCACTGATACAGATGCCTATCAGGTATTTCAGTGAGCGAAATAGTGGATTGTCTTTTGTGGTCGTTCTTTGTACGGCGGTTAAGGCGGAGCATAAGCACACACACTCTTCCATGCTGTACAGCAGAGGTTCCTGACCGATGAAACGCGTGCTTATGTTACTGGCCAACGGCGTAGAGCCCTTGGAAATGGCCGCTTTTACCGACGTGCTTGGCTGGGCCAACCTGCTGGGAGATCACCCCGTGGAGCTGGTCAACGCCGGCCTTCGCAGAAAGATCGTGACCACCTTCGGTCTCTCGCTCAATCCGAGTTTTTTATTGAGCGATCTGGACGTGGGCAGCTTCGATGCCTTGGCACTGCCAGGTGGTTTTGAACCGTCGGGTTTTTACGAGGAAGCCCTGAGCGAACCCTTCCTGGCGACCATCCGGAATTTCGTCGAAGCCGGCAAACCCGTTGCCAGCGTATGCGTGTCTTCCGTGTGCCTGGGCGTGGCCGGCGTGCTGCGTAACAGGAACGCCACGACCTACCACCAAGAGGGCGGCAAGCGCAAAAACCAACTGTTGGAAACCGGTGCACGCTTTGTCGATCGCCCGGTGGTTATCGATGACCAGATCATCACTTCAAGCGGACCGGGCACTGCCACCGAAGTTGCCTTCGCGCTGCTCGAAAAAATAACCAGCGTTGAAAATGCCGCTTTTATTCGCAAGAAAATGCGCTTCGCCACCCCCGACCGTGATTGGTACGAAACGCCGCAAGTGCCCTGAAATGATCCACCCACTCCGAATCGACTCTTTACCAAGGTAACCGTATGACTGACACAGCACTCATCGTCGTTGATATTCAGAATGACTATTTTTCCGGCGGCAAATGGGAACTCAACGCGACTGACTCGGCCGCTGGCAATGCGGCTCGTGTCATTGGAGCAGCACGTGAGCGGGGTGACTTGGTCATCCATATCCGTCACGAGACTTTAGCGCCTGATGCACCGTTTTTTGTCCCAGGCTCCGACGGCGCGCAATTGCACGAGAAGGTGCGCAATTAAAGTTCGGGTACGCCGAAGTGCTGAGCACTGACGAGTATGTGGCCTAGGCAAAGCACAGAGTTGATGATTCCCGGCAACTGCGAATTAGCCCCCGCTGCCGGGGATTCAACCATTCCTCGCCGGGCGGGGGGTGAAGGGCACCTGTTCACGAATGCGTAGAGGTGATCATGAATCAATCGGACGCGCCAGAAGCATCCCCTTGGCATGCGGGTGAGCGAGAGTTGCAGGAAAGCGTCGGCGTCGCCGATCAGATGGAGACATTCGGACGCAAGGTAGTACGTGACTACATGCCTGATCAGCATCGATTGTTTTACAACCAGTTGCCTTACCTGGTGGTGGGCGCGGTCGATGAACAAGGGATGCCTTGGGCCACGTTGATCGAAGGCCCGCCGGGCTTCATCCATTCACCCGATCCGCGAGTGCTGCAGCTCGACCGCCTGCCCGCCGAGGGTGATCCGGTCAGGGCGGCCCTTAAGCAGGGCGCTGCGGTGGGACTGCTGGGCATTGACCTGAAGACCCGAAGGCGCAATCGCATGAACGGCAACATCAGCACCGCCTCGTCAGGCGGTTTTGCCGTTTCTGTGGTGCACGCTTTCGGCAACTGCCCGCAGTACATTCAGTTGCGAGGCGTTGAACCGGTCAGCCTTGGCCAAGCGTCATCAAATGTCCCGCCCGAATGTCTCAGCGAACTCGATGAAGCCGCCAAGGCGACCATCAGCAAGGCCGATACCTTTTTCATCGCCAGCTACGTCGACCTGGATGGCGATGCATCCCGACGCTCGGTGGACGTTTCGCACCGAGGGGGCAATTCAGGTTTCGTCAGGATCGAAGGCAACGTGCTGACGATTCCCGATTTCGCGGGCAACCTGCACTTCAACACCTTGGGTAATTTCCTGCTCAACCCGCGCGCGGGGCTGGCGTTCATCGATTTTGAAACAGGCGACATGCTGCAAGTCAGCGGGCGTACCGAGATCATTCTCGAAGGGCCAGAGATTGCCGCCTTTCAGGGGGCTGAGCGTCTCTGGACGCTGACCGTGGAACAGGTGGTTCGACGTCAGGCCGTGTTGGCCCTGCGTTGGCGGTTTGAAGGTTTCTCGCCTAACAGCCTGATGACGGGCAGTTGGGAGCAGGCTGAAGGCCGATTGCAAGCCGATAGCCTGCGCAATCAATGGCGACCGCTGAGGGTGACGCGGATCGTTGACGAGAGCAGCACCATTCGCTCCTTCTACTTTGAACCGGCCGATGGCGCGGGCATACCTCGGTTCGAAGCTGGCCAACATCTGCCGGTGCGTTTTTGCCTTGCGCAAGGACAGGCGCCCCTGGTCAGGACCTACAGCCTGTCGAGCGCGCCGTCGGACAGTTTTTTCCGCATCAGCGTCAAGCGTGACGGACTTATCTCGTCCCATCTGCATGACCGCGTTCAGGTCGGGGATCTGGTTGAAGCCCGTACCCCTCAAGGGCGCTTCACGGTGCAAGCCGATGAATATCGACCGTTGGTTTTGCTGGCCGCGGGCGTGGGCGTGACCCCGCTGCTGTCGATGCTGCGTGAAGTGATTTATGAAGGCGAACGAATTCGTCGCACTCGTCCCACCTGGTTCATCCAAAGTGCGCGCAGCCTGGGGGAGCTAGGGTTTCGCGATGAGCTCTACGAACTGGCGACCCGTGCCAAGGATAAAATTCGTGCACTGCGTCTGCTCAGTCAGCCGGAAACGCATGCTCGCGTTGGTGAGGATTTTGAGGTGGCGGGGCGTGTGGATGTCGAACTGCTCAAGGCATTGCTGCCCCTGGACGATTACGACTTTTACCTGTGTGGCCCTGGTGCTTTTACCCAGGCGCTGTACGACGGCCTGCGTCAGTTGCGTATTGGCGATGATCGTATTCACGCGGAGACTTTCGGTCCTTCGACCCTGGTTCGCCAACGGGATCATTTAGCTCCGGCGGTCGAGCAGATACCCGCGGCAAGCAGCCCGGTCAAAGTGCTGTTTTCGGCGTCGGCGAAGGAAGCTCGGTGGGAGCCGGGTGGCGGGAGTCTACTGGAACTGGCCGAGAGCCGTGGTCTGAACCCGGACTTCAGTTGCCGGGGCGGCTCGTGCGGTACATGCCGGACCCGGTTGGTCAGTGGCCAAGTGCATTATCTGAATCTGCCGGCTGAGATGCCGGCCGAAGGGGAGGTACTGATTTGCTGTGCGGTGCCAGCGCAAGCCAAGGAGGGCGACGCCCCCCTGGTGCTGGATTTGTGAGTTGGCGTCATCGGTATTCATCCCGCCATGCGCGGGTCAGGCAACAGCTTTGGCTGGGCGGGCATGAACGGCAACGGTGTTCGGATGCTTGACCAGAGACTTGAAGGTCTTGTTGTCGGCGTCCAAAGCGTCGATTGAACCGGTGCCGATGTCGTAGACCCAGCCATGCAGATTGACCAGACCTTTTTCCTGAGCCAGGCGCACGCTCGGATGGGTCTGAATATTGGCCAGTTGGGCGATGACGTTCTCACGCACCATCGAACTGACTTTGGCGGCTTCATTTGCGTGAGGACGCGACTCGTTGATGACTTTCGCCGACTCGGCATGTTGCAACCAGCCGGCGACCGCAGGCAGGTGATCCATGCAGGTGCACTTTGCGACAGCGGTCATGGCACCGCAATCGGAATGGCCGCAGATCACGATATCGGTCACGCCCAGTACGGCGACAGCGTATTCCACGGTGGCAGACACACCACCGGAATGTGGGCTGTAGGACGGCACGATGTTGCCGGCGTTACGGATCACGAACAGTTCGCCAGGCTCTTGCTGCGTCAACAGTTCCGGTACAACACGGCTGTCGGAACAGGTGATGAACAAGGTGCCCGGATGTTGCGTGGTGGCCAGGTGTTTGAACAGGTCAGTGCGTTGTGGGAATGCTTCTTTCTGGAACTTCAAGAAACCTTCGATGAGCGCTTTCATGGTGTGTACCTTCAATAAGTTGTGTTTGGGTAACGATCAGTTGGTGCAGCCGCTGCCGATCACGCTGTATTCCAGGATGTGGGTTTCACCATGCGAGTCGCCGTAAGTCATTTGCACCGGCGTCGGGCCACAGACATCCGCCGTCGGAGTGAGGTGGATGACTTTGGCGATATCCAGATGCATGCCATACGCATATGGAACGGCCTCAGGGGCGACTACAGCTTGCTGTGCGTAGGCTGACAACGAAGCCGTCAGGGACAGGGCGAGAAACAGAATTTTTTTCATGACGAATCCTCCATTCAAATGTGGTGATTGATCGAAAAGGGTTAAGAAGTTTTTTGAAGCAGGCCCGCAAGGCTGCGGGCCGATTTACAGGTCCGGTTGCATCCTTAGAAAGGACGCAGTGGCAGGAACTTGCCGTCGAGGGTGATCACTGCACGGTGGCCGCCTTCCGGGTCTTCGACTTTCTTCATGTCGAGCTTGAAGTTGATCGCGCTGATGATGCCGTCACCAAACTGCTCGTGAACCAGGGCTTTCAAGGTGGTGCCGTAGATCTGGATCATTTCGTAGAAGCGGTAGATGGTCGGATCCGTTGGAACACCCGACAGGCTGCCGCGCAGCGGGATGATTTGCAGGCGGGCGACCGAGTCGGCGTCCAGGTCCAGTTTTTCGCCGATCACTTTGGCAGCGGCTTCAGGCAGCGGATGCTGGCCGAGCAGGGCAGCGGTGACATAAGCCAGACCGAGGCCGGTGCCTTGGGTGACCTCTTCGAAAGACAGATTCTTGCGAGCCTTGGCGTCGAGGATTTTCGCGGTCAGCTCGAGGCTGTTGTCGTTGTAAGCGTGGGACTGTTGCATGGTGTTTCTCCTATCGGGCTTGCTTGGTGAGTGTTGCTTGGGTGTGAAGCAATCTTCTGCCGTTTGCTCGATAGCGTCCAAGACCGATAAACAATCCTTCGCATAAGTCCTGCCTATAGATGCCTGTTGGAGAGATCATGAAAGTTGAAAACTCAGAAGCGCTGCTATTGATCCCCAACGGCTACCCTGTCTGTATAGACGTCGCGAAGGTAAGCATCGGAGGGGAGGCACGGCCATGCGTTTTGTCTTGCCCTTGCACGGGCAAAACCTGCCATTGCTGCATCGTCAGGAAACGAAACTGGTAGTGGCGCTTGAGGGGCAACTGGATATTCGCGCCGGTCGACAGCGCATTGCGTTGCTTGAAGAGGGGGAGGTGAGGTGATCGCCTCGATCTATTTCAAGCAGCTTCTCTGTTGGCACTTATTTCGAGCAATGTTGCGCTTTTTTCGCTCAGGTAATGACTGAAGCGCGAACGAAGCCAGCGTTCGCCTGGATCGTTGTCCAGCGTGGCGCTCCATGACATGGATAGATCAAGGGACGGGAGATTCAGCGGAACGGGGTCAGCGCGTAAACTACCTTGCCGCGTCATGGCCTTGGCGACGTAATCGGGTACGACGGCCAACATCTGCGTGCCCTCAAGCAGTGTTTTAAGTGCGCTGTATTGTGGAACAGCCAGGAGTACCTGGCGCTGCCGCCCCAGAGATCCCAGCGCTCGGTCAATGTAATCGGACGCTTCACCGTTGACCGAAATAGAGACGTGTGGACGATTGCAGTACTCGTTGAGGTCCAGCGCACCGGCCATGTTGTCGGCGCTCAAAACAGTAGGACGGATGCTGCGCAGGAATTTGCGTTTAGCATTGGCGGGGAGTTCGCGGCAATGGTATACGCCCAGTGACACCTCGCCTGTCGACAGCTGATTGGCCAGCAATGAGTGATCGGTACGACGCACGACAAAACCGACTTGAGGCGCTTCCATGCGGAGTTGGCGCAGCAGGTCAGGCAGCAACGAATATTCAACATCATCCGAAAGACCAATCCTGAAAACGCTGGTACTGGTCAGGGGATCGAATTCACTCATGTTGCTCAGCGCTGCCGCCATGGTGTCGAGGGCAGGGGTCAAGGCGAGTTGTATTTGAAATGCTCTGCTCGTTGGCTCCATGGTTCTGCCCATGCGAATGAACAGCGGGTCATCGAAAAACTGACGCAGCCGACTCAGGGAGGCACTGATCGCCGATTGGCAGAGAAACAGTTTCTCACCGGCGCGGGTAAGATTTCGTTCGTGCATCAGCGTTTCGAAAACGATCAAAAGACTGAAGTCGATTTTGCGCAGATCGTTTCTGTTCATGGTCATCACCAAAAGGGTTGCGGCCCGTCATTGTGCTTCAGCGCGCAAAGAGCGATGTTCAAAGGGCATCTGACTCGTTGCCTGTGAGCCTCTAAGCGGACGGTAATAATCAAATCAATTAAACGGCTTTGGAGGCCTGTGTTAATTGAAATGCCGCTTTCGTTGGCTTGGATGTATCGTGAATGATGATGATTTGATTAGCACTTCTACGTAGGTTTCAATCGTCTAAGGTATAAGTGGTAGGGGCTAATACTTGAGTATAAGGGGGGGGTTAATTGCGTGGGTCGGGTGAGTGAGCCGAAAAAGAAACAATCAATATTTTTCAGTTAACTAACGAGGTTTAACAAAGCGCATCGCGGTTGTCAGTTTGCGATAAAACCTGCCTCTCTATCCCTCAGGATTTGCTCAATACAATCAATCATCAGTTGTCCGTCAAATGGTTTGCTGAGAAAACAGATCGCTCCCGCGGATTTTGCACGTTTGCGAACCGACTCCTCCGGGTATGCGGTGATGAAGATAATGGGGATGTCGTGCCCTTTACTGAGGAGTTCAGACTGCAGATCCAGGCCCGTCATGCCCGGCATTTGAACGTCCGAGATCAGGCAGTCCGTGCCGTAGCTTTTGGCGCAGGCGAGAAAATCTTCGGCACAGGAAAAAAGACTGGGTTCACAGCCCAAGGAACGCACCAGGCTACTGAGTGCGATTCGGCCAGATTCGTCATCGTCGACGATGGAGATCACAGGGACTTTGTTCACTGCGCGGATCCTGGGCGCAACATCAATGGATTCGAAACAGCTGAAAAGCTATCGCGCCAATTCCACTCTATTTGCCAATAACCCTAAAAGAAATCATACACACGTATGTGTTGCTCAGCGTTTTGGTCCGATCCCCAGGTTTTGTGCCATGCGAACCAAGTCTGCAAACGACTTTGCGTGCATTTTCTTCATCACATGGCCGCGATGGATTTTGACGGTGATTTCACTCAGATTCAGTTCTCCCGCAATCTGTTTATTCATCAGGCCCTTGGCTGCGTGGACCATGACCTCTCGCTCACGGGCCGTCAGCGATTGGTAGCAGGCATGCATTTGCGCGTCCTGCTGGTCGATTTCCCGGCGCTTGGCATCCTTGTGGTGAGCAGCGGCGACCGCATCCAGCAAATCCTGATCGCGGAACGGTTTGACCAGAAAATCCACGGCCCCGGCCTTCATCGCCTTGACTGACATGGCGATGTCCCCATGTCCCGAGATGAAGATAATGGGCAATGCGATCTTCGACTCCACCAACTGATGTTGGAACTCCAGGCCACTGGCGCCCTGGAGCCGAACATCGAGCACCAGACAACTGGGCGCATCGGGATCGGGCAGTTGTAGAAACTCTGCGGGCGAGGCAAACGTCTGCACTTGGAGTCCCACCGAACGAAAGAGACTACTGAGCGCTTCGCGCATGGGGGCCTCGTCGTCAATCACGAAGACGACAGGGCCCTTATCCATGGAAGAAATATCTTCGTTCACGCAGGCTCCTCATTGCTGTCGGGGAAGGACAAGTGGAACGCCGCGCCTTCACCGTCTTCACTTGTCGCCCAGATGCGGCCGCCATGGGCATCGATGATCGATCGACAAATGGATAACCCCATGCCCATTCCGTCGGGCTTGGTTGTGTAGAAAGCGTTGAAGAGTCTGGGCATGCTTTGTGGCGAAATACCGGGGCCGTTGTCTTTGACATCCACGCACAGTTCGCCCGCATCAGAACGCCTGAGGCACACATGGAGCGTGCGAGGGTTACCTTTGGTATTGGACATTGCCTGCACACCATTCATGATCAGATTGATGATGACCTGCTGGAGTTGGACACGGTCACCCATGATCTCGGCAGTCTCAGTATCGTATTGATGGTCTAGCACAATTTTGTTCCGTCTGACCTCCCTGTCGACCAGCGCCAATGACTCTTCAATGACCTCCATGAGATCAACGGGGACGCTTTGAGGATCGGTCTTGCGTGACATTGCCCGGATACGTCGAATCACTTCGCTTGCTCGATGGGTCTCGCTCATCATCCGCTCCATCGCACTGCGCACCTCATCGATGTTTGGATTATCGCGATTCAACCAGCGCAAACCGGCAGTGCCATTGGTGGTCACGGCGGCCAATGGCTGGTTGACTTCATGTGCTATCGATGCCGCCAGTTCACCCAATGTTGTGATCCGGGTCACATGAGCCAGTTCAGTCTGCGAGCGATGGAGCGCTTCCTCAGACATCTTTGCATCAGTGACATCCATCAGCGCCCCGATGTATTCAAAATTCCCGGCAGCGTCCTGGACGGGATGAGCCAGCATTTGCACGTGCTTGATCCGCCCGTCGGCCATCAACAAGCGATACTCCACCTTGATGTGGGGCTCTTTCTGGTAGGCGTGCTTGATCGACACTTTGACCAGGTCCAGATCATCGGGATGGGTTTTTTTCAGGACGCTGGACAGCAGCGGTTCCTCGTCGTCGCCGAACTCGAATATTCGCCGAGCCTCGTCGGACCAGTACATCTCGCCGCCAGGGATCTTCAGACCAATGCTCCCGGTCTGACTCAGCCATTGAGCACCGGCCAGAAACGCTTCGCTGCGTCGCAGGGCATTGATAGCCCTTTTTTGCTCGGTGATATCGTTGTGAGTGGCCAAAATCGCTTTTGGTTGATTGCTCTCGTCCCGTGACAGTGAACAGCGACTTATAACCGTCACGGGGGTTCCGTCACGTCGGTGTTCCACAACTTCGCCTTCCCATCGGCCGGTTTCTGTCAGCGAGGTCATGATTTGCTCCCAGGTGAGCATCAGTTGAGGCCGCAGAAGCTTTCGAAAATCCTGACCGATAGCTTGTGCTTTTGACCAGCCATACAAGGCTTCGGCGCCCGGGCTCCAGGTAGTGATGACGCCGTTCATGTCTCGAACGATGATTGCGTCATGGGTTTGCGCGAGCATCCGCACCTGCTCTTGCAACTCGTCATTGGCTGCTTTGTTTTTCAGTGCCAGTAAAGTGGTGATACCGATCGCGGACAGGCTGACCAGACAACGGGCGAACGCGGAGCCGTTGAAGTCGCTGCCATGGGAAATAAAGAAAGCGGCCAAGGTTAATCCAAAGCAGGAGAGCGAAACGCGAATTACACCTTTGCGGGAAAACAGGTTCACCGACATCAGAATCACGGCGACATAGAGCACCGCTATGGCGATATGGATGGAAGTGAGCGTGTCGATGATGAAGATCGCGCCTGCCAGCGTGGCGGCGCCAAATCTCTGGAGTTGCGTATGAGCAGCAGGGGGCGAGGGGCTATCTACAGCTACCGTCGGTTCAATTGAGATTTTCATATCAATCAATAGGCCTGCTGGGAGTGCAATTCATCACGGGTGATTGCAGTGAACACCCCTGGCGAAATTGCAGCAAGCTAAACCCATACCGAATAGCGACGACGGAGACTAAGCGATCAAACCTGTCTTCGACGAGAAGAGCATGCGCACCAGGCGCAAAGGGCGATGCAGATACTCGGCAACTTGTGCGCTGTAGCTATTGCCGTTAATGCACCAGTTGCAAAAATGTTCGCAGTTGTTTGACAGGATTTTGTACTCTGATTCTCCGACTCTCGACATGGCCCTTACAATGATCTCGTCGCTGGAAAAAGCGCATTGTTCCTGATGTACCCAGATGGAACTGCCATTGCCGAAGCGATCCAGGTCAGTGACTTCGATCGGGCCGGCTTGCAGCGATGCACTCAATCCAGAGTAATGAGCTACCTTGCCATCGCCAAGGTAGATGCCGTGATGGACATAGAACTTGCGCGGGCTCACCAGGTGCGATCCAGCACTCAGTCGATCAGAATCGCGGACCATCAAGACTGCTTGCTTTGGGGTTGCTTCCCATTGTGTTGGCGCATCATTAGCGTTGCAGGTATGGGACCCGTTCTCGAAAAACGGGTCACTCATGTTTGATTCACATTCCATGTTGACGACTGCCGAGTTCAAAAAGATCGAACCCAGGGAGGATGCAATGCCAATTGTTTTCATCAATAGCGTGTTCATGATGAAGTCCTCTGGAACCGTTGAAATTAGAGTATCTTTCCAGAGAGAAATAAGCAGTCGTGCATAGGTTTGCAGCCAATAGTCACTTTATATGTGTGACTCATACTTCAGTATTATTCGGAGCGCAGTTCCCGTTCTATCCGAATGAAGATTCAGCCGAGAGCGTTCCTTCCTGACACGCGGTTTTTATGGACGATGCTTATTGTTCATGAGCAATCAAACGCCAATTATTAACGCCTGCGTGCGATGCCTGCGACTGTTTCAGTTTCTGAAACGCTGGATTGCCATTTTTGCACATTCCACCAAGGTTGCCTCGGGGCGAAGATGAGCGTTCACGACTCCTTCCCCGCAGGGGAGAAGAGCCCTAAATCGTAGCCGCTGCCGCGATATGTATCGCAATAGGCGCTAGGAGACAACGAATGGATGACGTCTCGAAACCGCAAGCTTCGCCTTGGCATGAAGGCGAGTTGACCTTGCAACGCACAGTCGGTGCCGTGGACATGATGGTGGGTGTCGGACAGCGGCAAATGTCCCGGGCGTGGATGCCGGACCAGCATCGCGAGTTTTATGCCCAATTGCCTTTTGTTGTATTGGGAGCGGTGGATCGGCAAGGTGATGTATGGGCAACGATTCGTGCTGGGCAACCTGGATTCATGAATTCGCCCACACCGGAAATATTACGTATCAACTTGCAGCAGCAGCCGAACGATCCTGCCCAGAATGGCATGAAGCAGGGAGATGCCATTGGTATGTTGGGCATTGAGCTGCATACACGCCGACGCAATCGTATGAATGGCAACGTGCTGCGTCAGCTGGATGATGGTATCGAAATTTCCGTGACACAGGCTTACGGTAATTGTCCGCGCTACATCAATCTACGCCAGTACGCATTTGTCGACGAGTCAAGTGACACGGTACTTGCCTTGACGACGGCAGACTTAAAGGTACGCCGCATGATCTCCACGGCCGACTCGTTCTATGTCGCGACCTACGTCGTGCGTGATGATCAGAACCAAGTCGATGCATCCCATCGGGGCGGTAAGTCCGGCTTTGTACGAATGGAAGATGATGGGACGCTAACCATTCCGGACTTCTCCGGGAATCTGTTTTTCAACACCTTGGGTAACATCTTGCTGAACCCCCGTGCGGGACTGTTGTTCATCGACTTCCAGACGGGTGATCTGCTGCAAATGAGCGGTTCGGCTGAGGTTCTGCTGGACGACCCCGAAATTGCGGCGTTTCAGGGCGCCGAACGGCTATGGCGTTTCAAGCCTCAGCACATTGTTTACCGCCAAGGGGCCATCCCGTTGCGCTGGGTGGACGAAACCGAGGGTGTATCGCCCAACTCATTGATGACTGGCAGTTGGGCGCAAGCCACCGAGCGACTGCATGCCGAAGCCCTGCGCAACCACTGGAGGACAATGCGAGTTGCCCGTATTGTGGATGAGAGCCGCAACATCCGGTCTTTCTATCTGCAAGCGAATGACGGCGCTGGCCTACCCGGGTTTGAACCTGGTCAGCACCTACCCGTGCGAGTGTTGTTGGAAGGACAGCACACACCGTCGATTCGTACCTACAGCGTGTCCAGTTCACCGTCCGATGACTTCTTGCGCATCAGCGTCAAGCGCGACGGATCAGTGTCTTCGCACCTGCATGATCGGATCCGGGTCGATGACTCGATTGAAGCACGGGCTCCCCAAGGAGATTTCACGGTTCAAGCCTCCGAGCGGCGTCCGTTGGTATTGCTGGGGGCCGGCGTTGGCATTACGCCTTTATTGTCGATGCTGCGTGAAGTGGTTTATCAGGGTAAGCGCGTCAATCGTATGCGTCCGACATGGGTAATACAAAGCAGTCGTTCGGTAGACGATCTGGCCTTTCGTGAGGAAATTGATGAACTGTCGACCCGGGCGGGGGACAAGATCCGGATTCTACGTATTGTCAGCCAACCCCCCATCGACGGCGCAAGCGAAAGTTTTGATGTACCGGGCAGAATCGATGTCGAGCTGCTCAAGACATTGCTCCCCCTCAATGACTACGACTACTACCTGTGCGGTCCTGGGAGTTTTACTCAGGCGTTGTATGACGGACTGCGCAAGATGCGTATTCCCGATGATCGCATTCACGCTGAAACCTTCGGACCATCAACGCTCGTTCGTGACATAGAAGTCAGTGTGCCCGCGGCGCAGCAGGTACCCATGGCCAATGAAGCCGTGAAGGTCCTGTTCGCGACGTCTGGCAAGGAAGCACGATGGGAACCGGGGGCAGGGACGTTGCTTGAGCTGGCAGAAGCACGTGGACTCAATCCCGAGTTCAGTTGCCGCGGTGGCTCCTGCGGTACGTGTAAAACACGACTTGGCAGGGGACTGGTCCATTACCTGAATATGCCAGCGCAACGAATGGCAGATGACGAAGTGCTGATCTGTTGCGCAGTACCGGCCCAGGGCAGCGAGACACTAGTGCTGGACATTTGAGTCGTTACTGGACGTGAAGAATCTGACGGACGAAGATTATGAGGAGGGCGCATTCGGCAACGTTTACGCCTATCCAGGGGCGCCGAGAACGGTGCAGGCTGTACGTCGACAGGCTGCATGGGGAAGGGCGAGAGGGCCCTTTTCTGTGAACGTGATTTACAGCAATTCCATATGAATCCCATGCCTAAAGCCCGCAAAAGCGGGCCTCGGGTTTCAAACCAGACTTACGATTGGCGTGCAGCCAACGCCGAGTAGCTGTTCATCAAGTTGCGATAGTTCGGAATGCGCTGGGACAAGAGATTGCCCAAGCCTTCGATGTCGTTGCGCCAGTCGCGCTGTAGCTCACAGGCCACCGAGAACCAGTTCATCATTTGCGCACCGGCCTGCGTCATGCGGTTCCAGGATGCCTGTTGCACTGTAGTGTTGAACGTACCGGAAGAGTCGGTCACCACAAACACGTCAAATCCTTCTGCCAGTGCCGACAGGGTCGGGAACGCTACACAGACGTCAGTGACGACACCGGCAATGATCAATTGCTTGCGACCGGTGGCCTTGATTGCCTTGACGAAATCTTCGTTGTCCCAGGCATTGATCTGACCAGGTCGAGCGATGTAAGGCGCGTCAGGAAACATCTCTTTCAGCTCCGGCACCAATGGTCCGTTCGGGCCTTGCTCGAAGCTGGTGGTGAGGATGGTCGGCAGCTCGAAGAATTTGGCAACGTCAGCAAGTGCCAACACATTGTTCTTGAATTCGTTGGGCGTGAAATCCTGAACCAGGGAAATCAGACCGGTTTGGTGATCGACCAACAGCACTACAGCGTCGTCTTTGTTCAAGCGGTTGTAGGTAGCGTTGCTCATGATGAAGTCCTTTTGAGGTGGGTGATTGTTGTCGTTCAACATGGGCTCAGATTAAGGATCGATGGAGGGGAGAAAAAGACGGTGGAAACGGTTTCACTGTCAACTGACGGGGGACAATGAGCGGTTTTTTTCCTTTGGAGGTTAGGGGTATGTTTTAAAGCATGAATGAGCAGCGTCGATTGGGTTGCTTGTCCATTATCAGAGTTTCGCTCTGACACATGATTTAACATAATATACATTACACGTAACAACGTATTTCCATATCAGCCTCGTTGCACGCAGATTTGAGGACTGGAATTCACGTCAGCTCCTCAATCATCCGTCAGCGCTTCAATCAAATGCGAATGCTCAGGAAATTCCTCGCTGAGCTTCTTTCGATCACCCATTTCCATATCCGCAAAATCAAACCCTGGCGAAACCGCTTCACTGATCAAACCGAATCCCGACGAACCTTCCACCAGTCGTGACGCTTTCCAGATTCCGCCTGGTACGTGCAGTTGCAAACTTTGGCCGGCGATCAGGTCATTGCCCATCACCACAGTTTTCAATGTGCCGTCCGGATAAATCAGGCTGTACTGAATCGCGTCACCCAAATGGTAGTAATGCACGATGTCTGATTGGTTGAGATGGAAATGACCTACAGGCGAATCCTTGGTCAGCAGGTAATAAATAGACGTCATCCGATAGCGCGGACCACCAGCAGTCATGAGCAGGTTCTGATCGTCAGACTGGAACGTTCTGCGGTAAAAACCGCCTTCCTCGTGGGGTTCCAGTTCCAACGCGGAGATCAGGTATTGAGCGGTTGCAATGCCTTTAAACACGACCCTCTCCCTAAAATGCATATTTCGACGACAATAGGCGCACATTTGTCGCTTTTAGCCGCATAACTCGACTAAACATCTATTTAGTCGATTTAACTTTCAAACGTTCTGATCCTTGATTCATAGACGCAATACCTGCAGACCCCTGCCCCAATGCTCAAGCACCTCCATGGCCACCCCATCAGAAGCGAGCTACCCGAGTTCTTGCGCAAGCCCGATGAGAATGCCTTCCGGACCCCGAATGTAACAAAGCCGGTACGTGTCTTCGTACTGGACCACGCTGCCGACAAGTTCCGCGCCGCATTTGTAGAGTCTGGTGAGCGTATCGTCGATGTCCTCCACAGTGAACATGACGCGAAGGTAACCGAGTGCGTTCACCGGGGCCCTGCGGTGATCGGCGGTCACCGTTGGTGCGAGGAATCGGGATAGCTCGAGTCGGCTGTGCCCGTCCGGCGTACGCATCATCGCGATCTCGACGCGCATCTCGCGCAATCCAGTGACCCTATCGGCCCAGTCTCCTTCGATTGGCGCACGCCCCTCGAGCGCGAGGCCAAGTTCGGTAAAAAACTCAATGGCGGCATCGAGGTCTTCTACAACGATGCCGATGTTGTCCATACGCTTGACTGTCATGCTGTCTCCTTGGCTAGTAAAAGCCCTTCAATCCTGAGCCTGGGACAAAGGCCTGGCCACCTGCTCCAACGCTTGGCGCTCCGCAGCCACTCCCCAAACCGCTTGGACCACCGCTGCCACACACATCAGTGCAGCGCCTATCAGGTATCCCGTCAACAGACTGCTGCGCTGCTGCGTCTGGATCAGCTGGCCAAACAGCGTCGGCCCGATGATGCCGCCCAGGCCAGTGCCAAACGCGTAGAACACCGCGATGGCCAAGGCGCGGATTTCCAGTGGGAAGGTTTCTGCCACGGTCAGGTACGCCGAGCTGGCCGCTGCCGAAGCGAAAAAGAAGATCACCATCCACGCCACGGCTTGCTGGGTGACATCCAGCCAGCTCTGCTCGAACGCATAGCCACTGATTGCCAGCAAAATCCCGGATATCGCGTAGGTAAAGCTGATCATCACGCGCCGTCCGATTACGTCAAAAAGGCGCCCCAGCAGCAACGGCCCGCAGAAATTGCCCAATGCCAAAGGTAATACGTACCAACCGACGAGCTCGGCCGGCACCTGGTAAAAATCGGTAAGCACCAGCGCATAAGTGAAGAAGATTGCATTGTAGAAGAAGGCCTGTGCGGCCATCAGGGTCATGCCCACCAGCGCGCGGCGGCGGAATCCGATAAACAGGGTATGGAAGATTTCCGCCAGCGGCGTATGGTCACGCGCGTGCAGGCGCAATGGTTTGCTGGTCACGGCCGGCAGTTCATGGCCTTGTTCGCGCAGACTCGCTTCGATGCCTTCGACGATGTGTCGCGCCTCATCGTGCCGGCCATGGATCAGCAACCAGCGCGGGCTTTCCGGCAACCACAAACGCATCACCAGAATCACCAGGCCCAGCGCCGCACCAATGCCAAAGCACAGGCGCCAGCCCAGGTCGCCGCCGACCACGTGCGGGTCCAGCAGGATGATGGCCCCTCCGGCGCCAAGCGCTGCGCCTAACCAGAATGTGCCATTGATGGTCAGGTCGACCCAGCCGCGATAGCGTGCCGGGGTGAACTCCTGGATGGTCGAATTGATCGCCGTGTATTCACCGCCGATGCCCATGCCCGTCAGGAAACGGAACAGCAGGAAGCTTTCCAGGTTGAAGGAAAACGCCGTGGCCGCCGTGGCGCCTACATACAGCCATAACGTAATGAAGAACAGCTTGCGCCGCCCCAGGCGATCGGTCAGCCAGCCGAACAGCAAGGCACCGATCACTGCGCCGGCGATATAGACGCCACCGGCCAAGCCAATGTCGAAGTTGCTCATGCGCAAATCAGGACTGTTTTTCAGTGCGCCGGACACCGAACCGGCTAGGGTCACTTCAAGGCCATCGAGCAACCAGGTGATGCCCAGCGCGATCACTAGAAGCGTGTGAAAGCGCCCCCACGGCAAGCGGTCCAGACGTGCTGGAAGAGTGGTTTCGAATATCGCGCCGGGCTCGCGGCCGTACAGCTGTTGGTGGGGCATCGCCACCTCAATGTCTTGCGCAGTGCCTTGTGTGTTAGGAGTTGGCCCGTGGATTGGGAGTTCAAAATTCTCTCGAACTGCGTATTAGCAATGTCGCCCGATGATCTCGAACAATCGCCGGCACGATTCAGCGAGGTGAGGTTCAGGCGCTGTGGCAACCCCGAGCAAAAGACCAGACGAGCTCCCGGTCGGCGTCGCGAACCAAGCGGACAAAGGCGATGGCGCCATGCCGTAGGTCATCGCCTCGCGAACGATCTGCACGTCGGGCGCGCCGTCGGGAAGTTTTAGAAGTACTGCCAGCCCCGCCCTCACCCACTCCGCTTCACGCATTCGCAACTGCTCGCATAGCGCGTCACGCTGGGCCGAATAGAGTCGCTTGAGCCTACGGACACGCCGGATGTAGTGACCATCGCGCATGAATTGCGCCATGGCGAGCTGGATGACGGGTGAAGGCGCCGGGGCAAGTGTGGTCGCTACCTCGGCGAACGCCGTAATCAGTTCGACTGGCGCTACGACAAATCCAAGTCGCAGCCCCGGGCTGACGGTCTTGCTGAAAGAACCTATATGGATAACCCGTTTACCTTCGTCCAGAGACGCCAAGGCAGGCGCCGCCCTGCCCTCCAGTTGCAGCTCGCTGAGGTAGTCATCTTCGATGACCCAGGCGTCGTTCGCGACCGCCCATTCGAGCAGTTGAAGCCGTCGCCTCAAAGACAGGGTCGAGCCCAGGGGCGCTTGTTGACCGGGCGTCACGACGGCTAATGCAGCGTCCGCGGCGCTCTCGATGGCGTGGTCTACGTTGAGGCCTTCGGTGTCTACCGGGACCGGAATGATATTCAAACGAGCGAGTTCCAACCCCTTGCGAGTCAGAAAGAACCCAGGGTCTTCCATCCAGACCTTCTTGCCGTCCAGTCCTAATACGCGCAGGGACAGCCCCAGGCCGGCGCTGTATCCCGACGTGATGAACACCTGCTCAGGGAGGCAATGGAGGTTTCTGGAGATGGAAAGATAGCCGGCAATCTCCCGGCGCATCTCCAATTCCCCTCGAGGATCGGGATAGATCAATGACGAGAACGACCCCGCCTTCAACAGATTGGACGAGCGCGCGCGTGCGAAAAGCTTTTCCAGTCCTTCAAACGCGGGAATGCCGTTCTGAAAGATCGCAGGCCCGGTGTTCACCCGCTCATAGGCGCTCATAAACGATCCGGGCTCAGGTGGTTCCGGTTGAGCCGCCGCTGTACGGAGGCGCGGCGCCACGCGTGTGCCCTTTGCACCGAATGTTTCAATCATTTGCGCGTCGGCTAACCGTTCATACGCAACTTGAACCGTACCGCGCGCCACACCCAGATGCGCAGCGAGGTCCTGCCATGAAGGCAATCGAGTGCCTGGTGTCAGCAGGCCTGACTCGATTGCCCTGCTGATACTCATACGAATCTGTTCTGACAGAGACAGCCTGGCTGTCCGGTCGAGCTGAATCTGCAGGTCTGGATTCATGGTCTTGGTACACACAAAAGTGGGTGGTCTTGGTTCTTTTATTCGTACCATCATCGGTACAAGATTTAAAGACCAAGACGGAGCAACTAACCCCCCCTCAACCATAGGAACCATCATGATCAATGCCGTCATCGAATGTATCGTCAGTCGCAGCGCCGCCAAGTACTACGACCCAGCCGCCACTTTGAGCGACGACCAAATCCGTGAGTTGGTGCAAATCGGCACCACCGCGCCAACCTCCTTCCATATACAGAACTGGCGCTTCATCGCAGTACGCACGCCAGAAGCCAAAGCCCGGCTGAGCCCGATCGCCTGGAATCAGCCGCCAATCACCGAAGCAGCCGTTACCTTCATCATCTGCGGCCAACTGGCCGACTCCAGCGTCATACCGGCACGCCTTGCACCGCTGGTTGAAGCAGGCGTCATGCCGGCATCGATGGTACAGGATTGGGAGCTGCCTGCACGCGACTTGTATCTGGAACACCCGCAACGCCAGCGCGACGAGGCTGTACGCACGGCCACCTTCGGTGCGTCGGCGATCATCTATGCCGCCCGCTCGCTCGGCCTGGGTTCGACGCCAATGATCGGTTTCGATGCTGAGGCGGTGGCTCGCGAGTTTGGACTGGCCGAAAACGAAGTGCCGGTCATGCTGCTGTCCATAGGCGCGGAGCGTCCAGGAAACTGGGCCCAGAAGCCGCGTCGCCCGCTGACGGATGTGTTGGATCTCGTTTGATTTTTGATAAACCCAGTAACTGACGGAGACTACTATGCCTAGAAGTGCAGTTCTAAAGCCTGAACACGTACCGGCCGATTCCAAAGCAACGCTCGATGCGTTCACCAAGAACATCGGGTTCACGCCCAACATGATGATGACCTTCGCGCAGAGCCCGATCGCGTTCAATTCGTGGGCTACGTTGCTCGGTTCTTTGAGCAAAGCGCTCGACGTAAAAACGCGTGACAGCATCGGCCTTGCCGTCTCTGAAGCGAATGGCTGCAACTACTGCCTGACGGTTCACAGCTTTACAGCAGAACATATGGCCAAGCTGCCCGCCGATGACATTATTCGCGCCCGCAAGGGCCAGGCCACCGACCCGAAGCGCAACGCCGCCCTTCAGTTCGCGCACAAAGTCATCGAGACTCGCGGCAAGGTCAGTGATGCCGATCTGAAATCCGTCCGCGACGCTGGCTACACGGATGCGAATGTCATGGAGATTATCGCATTGGTGGCCATGTATTCCCTGACGAACTTTTTCAATAACGTGTTCGATCCCGAGAAGGACTTCCCTGCGGTTACGCCGGCTGGCTCGATCTGAGTTTCATCCGCTCGCATCGACTCTCTCCCAAGTGGTACCAATTGATTCAAGCTTTACCGCAAAGCCTGGATGCCCCTGGAAATCGTGCAGGGAAAGCGTCCAGGCTTTTTTTCGGAAGCGTACTTTTCCGCACCATGCCGTACGTACCGCCTATAGCGTTAGCGTTCAGCTTGCGCGGCTAACTATTTCATTTGGGAAATAACAATGTGAACGCTACCCGAAACCCCCAGCCTTGCGCTCCATCTTCCGGGCTATCAGCCCAGTAACGTGGCCCGGCTTGCACTGTCATGGGTTGACCACCCACTTTGAACAACTGGGTGACAAACAGATTGATCGGCACCGACCATTCCCGGCTTTGCCAATCGTAGGTGGACTCGGTATTGATACCGAAGGTGGTATAGGTATGGGTGGTGTAGCTGAAGAAGGGTTGCATAAACGTCTGGTTGATCTTGTCCTTGTCATCCGGCGGGCTGTTATCCAACGACCAGATATGGTTGGCAAGAATGCCGCGGGTCCAGCCGTCATGTTGCTTGAGCGCCACCACTGTAGGCCCCAACCCCCATTGTTCGCTGCTCAACAGATCGTCGCTGCCGGTGGGCACCAATATCGCAGGGCCTGCTCCCCAGATCCAACCGCTGGCGGTTTTCTGTTTGGGTGAAAAAAAGAAGCTTTGAGTGACGTCTCCCACACCTGATTTATCGGCAGCCCCGCCGGGAACCAGGCCATGCTGATCGATGACGGGCAGGATGGTGCGAGAAATCAGATTCCACTCCTCGTTGAGACTGAACGGCAGCACCGGCTGAATGTTGGTAACGCTTTGATAGCCCTCACCGCTGGGGCCGAGTTTCTGGTTCCAATTGTATTGAATCGGCAAACTGTAAAGCGCGGCGATCGGGTTCAGGGATTGTTTGGCCAACTCCGCCTGGCTATCGGCAGCGATGCCAGGTTCAGGCCTGAACAAAGCCAAGGCAAAAACAGGAGCAAGCTGAATGCCTTTGTTCATCGTCAGCTCCTTCCGAGATTGAAATGGCAGGGCTTTGGCTAAGCCTTGGCGCTATAGAGCTTAGATCAGGTTTTTTGTCCTGCTAGCAAACGACCGTGAATGCCTGCTGCCTATCCTTCACACCCTCGCCTCACTCTGATACTGACGCGGACACATATTGAATCGGGCTCGAAACTCGCGGGAAAAATGTGCGCCGTCGGAGAAGCCGCAGTCCATGGCAATTTGCGTGATGCTGCTATGGCTGTTCAGCAAAAGCCAGGCGCCATATTCAACCCGCAACGAGCGCTGGAACTCCATGGGAGAAAGCCCCAGCGACTGCTGGAATGCCCGCGTCAGTTGGCGCCTGCCGAGCCCTACATAACGCGCGATGGCATCCAGGGTCGGCAGGCTGTCCATTCGCTGTTCGATGTAGTGCGCAGCCTGACGAACACGCTCATCCTTGATGTCCTCAAGGTTGGCATAGAAATGCGCCTGAGGCTGCCGGCCCTGACGTATCCCTTGCAACATCATATGCCGCACCGCCTGTTGGGCTTTTTCCCGTCCGCAATGCCGGGCTACCAGATACAAGCCCAGATCAATAGCCGCAGTCGAACCGGCACAGGTGATCAGATCGCCTTCGTCGATGAACAGATGATCGACCGCTGCCGGGGTCTTGGGAAACCGTGCGCGAAACGCATCCAGCACATTCCAGTGCACGCACACCGAACGACTTCCTACCACGCCCGCCTGCGCCAGCGCGAAAGTCCCGGTGCAGATACCCAGTAACCGCGTGCGACTCTTCGCGGCGCGCTGCAACCAATCACGCAGATTGTTGGGCATGTGCGTATTGAGGTAATCGTTGCCGCCGCAGATCGCTATGTAGTCGAACGCTTCCACGTCTTGCGCCAAGCCGCCGGAAACCTCCAGCGTAATGCCCGCACTGGAGGTTCGCGGCAGTCCGTCAACGCTCATCACCCGCCACGCCGTGTGGATCTGCCGACTGCCGCCGCCCAGGTCGGCGGACAGGCGCAACACATCGATCAAACCGGAAAACGCAGCGAGTGTGAATTGATCCAGCAGGACCAGTCCCACGGACAGTTGCGGACGGCTGGCCACCTCGGGTCCGAGGGAGTCAGGCAGATGGCAATCTCGAGGTATCTGAGTCATTTTTGGCATGACCTAACTATTCAACTTTAAGACCCCGAAGTGCAAGCGCTCGAATCAACGATACGAGCAAGATGCACGCAAGGGGAACAGCACAATAACGCCCCAGAGGACACACGATGAAACTGAAGACAGGCAAGAAAATCACCGCTGCTCTTTTAGTTACCGGCTGCATCTCCTCATCAGCCGCCATGGCTGACCCGCAAAAACTGACCGTTGCGTTGTACGGCGGTAACTGGGGTGATGCGTTCCTCAAATGTGTTGCAGAACCTTTCACACAAGCGACGGGGATTGCCGTTGCAGCTGAGGTCGGCACCTCGACCGTCACCCTGGCCAAGCTCCAGCAACAAAAATCCAGCCCGACGATTGATGTGGCCTGGATGGACGGCGGTATCAGCGAGTTGGCCTACGCCGCAGGCGTTGTCGCAGACCTTGATCCGACGAACATCCCCAACCTGAAAAACGTGCAGGACAAAGCGATCTATACCGATGCCGGCCACACCTTCGCTGTCAGCAGCGGCTTCTACTCCCTCGGCCTGACCTACAACACCAAGGAAATCAAAGAGGCGCCCACCAGTTGGAAAGACCTGTGGAAGCCTGAGTATGCCGGCGCGATTGCCCTGCCCTCACCCGCCAATTCTTCCGGCGTGCCTTTCGTGTTTTTCATGGCCGATGTCTGGGGCGTAGACCGGGCAAATCTGGATCAGGTCTACACCAAGCTCGGTGCGTTGGACACCGCGCTGTTCTTCGACAGCTCCGGTGCCGCCACCAATGCCTTTCAGAGTGGCGAAGCAATCATCGGCGCGCATTTCAACGTCGGCGCCTGGGACCTGATCGACAAGGGCGCACCCATTGCGTTCACCATTCCCAAGGAAGGTGTCTGGGCCACCGACGCTCGCCTGCACCTGATCAAGGGCGCAAAAAACAGCAAGGCCGGCGAACAGTTCATCAATACCGCGCTGACGAAAGAAGCCGCGTCCTGCCTCGCCGGCAAGCTGTACCTGGGCCCGGCGGTGAAAGGTGTCGAGGTCGCTGAAGACGTTGCCCGCAAGTTGCCATGGGGCGTGAATGGTTCGATCGACAACCTGCGCTTGTTCGACTGGAGTCAGATCAACGCGCAACGCGCCAGCGTCACCAATGACTGGAACCGCAAAGTCACCGCCAACTAGCTCAAGAGGTCTGCAATGTCAGTTTTATTGAGCATCGACAGTGTCTGCAAAAGCTTCGGGCCGTTCCAGGCACTGGACAATATTCACCTGGACATCGAGCAGGGCGAATTCATCGTCCTGCTCGGCCCCAGCGGTTGTGGCAAGACCACCCTGCTGCGCTCGATCGCCGGTTTCATGCAACCCGATTCGGGCAGCATTGCGATCGATGGCCAGGATGTGAGTCGTCTGCCTCCGTACCGTCGGCCACTCAATACGGTGTTTCAGAATTACGCGCTGTTTCCGCACATGACCGTACTGGAAAACGTTGCCTACGGACCACGTCGCCAAGGCATCAATCGCACCGATGCGAAGCTCAAGGCTCGCGAAGCATTGGCGATGGTCGGACTGGAAGCGTTGGAAGACCGTTTTCCCCGTGGCATGTCCGGTGGACAACAACAGCGCGTGGCCCTGGCTCGCGCCATCGTCAATCAACCGAAGCTGCTGTTGCTGGATGAACCGCTCTCGGCGCTGGATATGAAATTGCGCAAGCGCATGCAGCTTGAGCTCAAGCATCTGCAGGCCAAGCTGGGGATCGCGTTCATCTTTGTGACCCATGATCAGGAAGAAGCGATGACCATCGCTGACCGCATCGTGGTGATGAATGCCGGGCGCATCGAACAGGTCGGGACCAGCACCGAGATCTACAGTGCGCCGGCTTCACGCTTCGTCGCAGACTTCATCGGCGAGGCCAACCTGATCAGCTATCAGGCAAACGATAGCGGCGAAATCAGTTTGGCGATTCGGCATAAACCAATAACCCACACCGCAAAAAACCTGTTACCGCGTGGTGTGGCGGTGCTGCGTCCCGAGCATTTACAGGTGCTTGATGCATCGGCACCAGAAACTTCTGGCTGTCATGAAATCCACGGCACCGTGACCGATATCGTCAGTGTGGGCAGTCACACCCTGGTCCACTCGCTGATCGATGGACAAACAATCGTGGCGCGCACCATGGGCTTGCCCAGCGCCGGCCTTCATACCGGCAGTGCCGTACGCCTGGGCTTCAACCCCGCGCATTTGCACCTGATCGGAGAGTCGGTATGAAACGCCCGGCGCTCGTACCGTGGCTGATGCTCTTCGCCGCCCTGGCGTTTTTCACGGCGTTCTTTCTTGCGCCTTTCGCCGTGGTGATTTTCGCCAGCCTCACGAAGGGAGCGGAACATACTTTCACTTTGGAGCACTACATCCGCGTGCTGGGCGACCAGTACCACTGGGATGTGATTCTCGTGACTTTCCGCATAGCCGCGCTGACCACATTGATCTCGCTACTGCTCGGTTATCCGCTGGCCTGGTATCTGGTGCGCGTCGTGAAGTGGCGTGCCTGGCGCCGAGCCTGCGTGATTCTGCTGGTGGTGCCGATGTTCACCAGCAACATCGTCCGCTCGTTCGGCTGGATGGTCCTGTTGGGACGCAAAGGCCTGGTCAACCAGAGCCTTATGGACACCGGCCTGATCGATGCTCCGGTGCGTTTCCTGGGAACCGAACTCGGCATCCTGATCGGCATGGTGTACATCCTGCTGCCGTTCATTGTCCTCGCGGCCGGCAATGCCCTGGCACAAGTCGACCCGGCCTACGAGCAGGCGTCCGATGACCTTGGCGCCAGCCCCCGCGCGACGTTTTTTCATGTGGTGCTGCCATTGACCATGCCCGGGATCATTTCCGGCTCGATCATGGTGTTCACCCTGGCAGCGAGCGCCTATGTCACCCCTGCTCTGCTTTCGGGTGGACGAATCTCCGTGCTCTCGATGCTGATCTTCCAGCAATACAGCTCGGTCTTTGACTTCAACTACGGCGGAGCGCTGAGCGTCGTGCTGCTGATCTTTACCTTGGTCATGGTCGGGCTGGCGGGACGTGTCGGGAGCATTCGGGGGAGCAACCAATGATCACGCAAATTCTGGTCAGGCTCGTGGCCTGGGCCGTGCTGGGCTACATGCTGCTGCCGCTGGTGGTGATTCTTGGGGTCTCCGTGACCGCAACGTCTTTCCTGGCTTTCCCGCCTCAGGGCTGGACGCTGGACTGGTACGCGAAAATGCTCAGCGATCCAAGCTACGTGGCGTCGTTCGCTACCAGCACGGTCCTGGCGCTGGCCGCTACCTTTGTCGCTGTGCTGCTCAGCGTACCCGCCGCCCTGGCGATGGCACGCTACGACTTCCCCGGCAAAGGCACGATCCTCGCGGCCCTGACCTCACCGCTGGTATTTCCACACATCGTGCTGGGTGCGGCGCTGCTGCAATTAGGAGGCTACCTCGGATTGACCCGTAGCTTCCTCGCCTTGCTGATTGGCCACACCATCATCATCTCGCCCTTCGTACTGCGTTCGGTGCTGTCGATGCTGACGCCCGAGCAACGAGCGCTGGAAGAAGCCTCAAGTGATCTTGGCGGTACGCCTTGGGCGACGTTCTTTCTGGTGGTGTTGCCGCAGATTCGCCCTGGGCTCGTAACCGGATCGATCTTTGCCTTCATCTCATCGTGGATCAACGTAGAGCTGTCGATCTTCAACACCACCCCAGACCTCAACACCATACCGGTGAAGCTCTTCAACTACGTGCAATACACCGTCGACCCGACCATTGCCGCCGCCTCCGGCGCCACCATCATCGTCGTCGTAGTCGCCGTGATCATTCTGGATCTGTGTATCGGTCTCGATCTTTTGTCAGAACGCAAATAACCCCCCTCATACATCCCGTAAGCCAGGAGTTCAGTCATGCGCATGCAAGACACGTTCGATGTCATCTATACCCATACCGAAGGCGAACCACTGTGCATCGTCCACAGCGGCATTCCCTACCCTGCCGGTTCCAGCATTCTGGCCAAGCGCAACTTTCTTGAGCAGAACTATGACTGGCTGCGCAAGGCGTTGATGCAGGAGCCGCGTGGCCACAAGGATATGTTCGGCGTATTCCTCACCCCGCCCTCAAGCAGCGAATTCGATGCCGGGCTGATCTACATGGACGGCAGCGTGTACTCGCACATGTGCGGCCACGGCACCATCGCCGTGAGCATGGCGATGGTCGCGCTGGGCCTGGTGCCGCGCGGCAAGGATGGCATCACCAAGATCCGCTTTGAAACCACTGCCGGCCTGGTCGTAGCCGAGGTGGCTTCCGATGGCGATACCGTTCTCTGGACCCGATTCGAGAACGTGCCGGCCTACGTTGCGGCTCAAGACATCCCCATCCACCTTCCCGGCTATGGCGACCTCAAGGCTGACCTGGTCTGGGGCGGCAACTACTTCGGCATCATCGATCTGTCCCATTGCGACTTGCGCATCAGCCCGGACAACGGCAGCGAACTGTCGCGCCTCGGCCTGCTGGCTCGCGACCAGATCAATCAGCAGATGAAGATCCAGCACCCTACCGAGGCGCATATCAACGACCTCAACTTCATCACGTTCTGGCATCCGGCGACCATCGAAGGTGCGTTCTACAAGAACGTCCATGTCTTTAGCGCGGGTCAACTTGACCGCTCCCCGGGTGGCACTGGCACAAGCGCGATGATGGCGATGTTCGAGGCCCGAGGAAAGCTGGGCCTGAACCAACCCATTCTGTCCGAAGGACTGCTGGGGAGCGGCACGTTCGAAGGCTGCCTGCTCGGCGAAGTCGACCTCAATGGCACGCGCGCTGTGCGGCCGACAGTCAAGGGCACCGCCAGCATCCTCGGCACGTCGCGCTGGACGATCGAACGCAATGATCCGGTCGGTGCGGGCTTTGTCATCAACTGAATGAGTTAACGCGAACACACATTGAAACGCCCGGGCCTGCGCTCGGGCGTTTTTGTGTTCTGAATAGGGGGTAATTCAAAAAACCGACGGACTCAAACTGCCAGGTGTTTTTTGGCAGATGTAGGGATCACACCCACTGATATGCCAGAAGATACTGATATTTCCAGCACTCTGCAGGGTCCCGCCCGGCATTTCGCACACCCATAATTGGCCTACAACAACAAAGGGGCTCACCCTGAGGTACGTAGGCCATGTACAAAGACCATATCGTCAAGGCTCGCATGACTGACAGCGCCCTGTTCATGGGAGCGGTCGCGGCGGTCATTTTCATCATCACGCTTGTCTGCGGTGTGGGTGAAGGTCGACTGTCCAATTTGATGGGGCCAATCGTTCTGGACTTGAAAGCACCACTGGCGCGTGACATCGCGGTTGGGGGCACCTTCACCATCACAGTTGTACTGAACTTGTTCATCCTTGGCCGGTTTCCCTTGCGGGCGCAGATCATCACGGTCTGGTGCGAATTGCTGGTGCTGTTCCTTTTATTCTTCGACACCTTCAATCTTTCCTACAGCTTCATCGCGACCAAAGTGGGCTTCATGATTACCCAAGGGGTTTTCACCACCGTCTACGTGTCCGCGATTTCCATCGCCATTGCATTCGTCCTGGCATTGTTGGGTGCGACAGCCCGTTTATCTTCCAACGGTTTCGCCATTGCCATCGCCAGCTTCTACACCTCGTTTTTTCGCGGCGTTCCGCTACTCATCCAGATCTATCTCATCTACCTGGGCATTCCTCAACTCGGCTACGTGGTCGGTGCCGTACCGGCAGGGATCCTGGCGCTCTCGCTCTGCTATGGCGCCTATATGACGGAGATCTTCCGTGGCGGGATCAGCAGCATCTCGCGCGGTCAGTGGGAAGCCTCTCGGGCGATTGGCCTGAATCCCTTTCAAACGATGACTCGCGTCATTCTCCCGCAGTCCATGCGCCTGATCATTCCGCCAACGGGTAACCAGTTCATTTCGATGCTCAAGGACAGCTCGCTGGTGTCCGTGATCGGCGTCTGGGAGTTGATGTTCCTGGCGCGGACACAAGGACGCGCCGAGTTCCGTCACCTGGAAATGCTCATCACCGCAGCCGTGCTTTATTGGCTGCTGTCGATCGTGCTGGAAACCGTTCAGTCGCGCCTGGAAAAACACTTCAATCGCGCCCACCGCTGAATCAGGAGCATTAGGATGAATCAGCCGTCAGCTTCAGCAGCCATTGCCCCGTACCCCGCCATATCGATTCACCAGATGCATAAATGGTATGGCGATTTTCATGTGCTCAAGGGCATCGACCTGCACATTTCAAGCGGCGAAATAGTGGTCGTGTGCGGCCCCTCGGGTTCCGGAAAGTCGACACTGATTCGCTGCCTGAATCTGCTGGAAGACTTCCAGAAAGGAAAGGTCTTCATCGACGGAATCGAGTTGACCCGAAATGCTGCGTGCGTGGCGAGCATACGACGCCAGGTCGGCATGGTGTTTCAGCAGTTCAACCTGTTTCCACACATGACCGTGCTGGAAAACCTCATGCTGGGGCCGCGCCTTGTCAGCAAGCTCAGCGAATCCGAGGCTCGTGAACTGGCCTGTGAATACCTTGATCGAGTGCGGATCGGCAACCAGGCGGATAAATACCCCAGCCAGCTCTCGGGCGGCCAGCAGCAACGCGTTGCAATCGCCCGCGCCCTTTGCATGCAACCGCGCGTCATGCTGTTCGACGAACCCACCTCGGCGCTCGACCCTGAAATGGTCAAGGAAGTGCTGGACGTGATGGGCGAACTGGCCCAGGACGGCATCACGATGGTGTGCGTCACCCACGAGATGGGTTTCGCCCGGCGGGTTGCCGACCGAGTCATCTTCATGGATGAGGGCTGCATCCTCGAACAAGCCAAACCCACTGAGTTTTTTGAAAACCCACAGCATGAACGTACCCGGGAATTCCTTTCACAGATTCTCAGCCACTGAGAAGTATCGCCACGAAGTCATCGACAAAAACAACAAAAAAACCGCACTCAAGATACCTGGAGGCTTACTCATGATCTCGATCACACGCATCTTCACTGCAGCCGCTATCGCCACCGCCGTCACGATCACCACAGGAGCGGCCTGGGCGGGTTCGACCCTCGACCGCATCCATGAAACCAAGGTGATCAAAGTGGCCACCGCGGCAAACTGGCCACCGCAATCGTTCCTGGGCCCGGACAATAAACTGCAAGGGTTTGATATTGATGTCGCCACCGAAATCGGCCGGCGCCTGGGTAGCAAAGTCGACTTCGTGACACCTGAGTACGGGATCATCACCGCCGGACGCTGGTCGAGTCGCTGGGACTTGTCGGTCGGTTCCATGACGCCAACCACCGAGCGCGCCCGCGTCCTCGACTTCCCCGCGATTTATTACTACACGCCCTATGTGTTCGCGGTGCACAAAGATGCCGCCGGGACACAGGCAGCGGATCTCAACGACAAGATTATCGGCGTCGAAGCGGGCACGACATCGGAGGACTATATCAATCACCGGCTCAAGATCGACGCCGCCGATGTACCAGCGTTTACCTACGATGTCACCGCTGGCGAGGTGAAGACTTATGGCGACAGCATGGGCCCTCTCGATGATTTGCGCATGGGCAACGGCGTCAGACTGAACGCCACTTTGTCCGCGCTGCCAACCGTTGTCGCTGCCGTCAAAAACGGCTATCCCATCGTCAGAGTGGAAGGCAAACCCGCTTACTACGAACCGTTGGCCATCGCCGTGGATAAAGGCGATGAGGCGTTCAACAGCGCGCTGACCAAGACCGTTGCAGACATGAAAGCCGATGGCACGCTCAAGCAACTTTCTCAAAAGTGGTACGGCGCCGATCTCACCGCAGTGCAATAAAGCCCAGGTGCAATAAACCCAAGCATGGCAGGCGCCCGTTTTCGACGTGGCGCACTGCATGTCTGCGCCCGAAAAAGGACAACGGACTTCATGTACACCTATAACAACAACTACTACACCGCCACGATGAACGACACGATTCAGCGCCCAGCGCTGACAGGCAGTGTCCAGGCCGATGTATGCATCATCGGCGCAGGTCTGGCGGGGCTGAGCACTGCATGGGAATTGGTTTCACGAGGGCAGTCCGTTGTGCTGCTCGAAGCGGGTCGCGTTGCCTGGGGAGCATCGGGCCGTAACGGCGGCTTCGTCCTTCAGGGCTGGTCCGAAGGTTTGTCATCGATCGAGCGACGCTGCGGAAAATCCACAGCCGCCGCGCTGTTCAAACTATCGCTCGAAGGCGTCGACACGGTTCGCGAGATGATCGCCCGCTACCAGTTGCCTGGTTGCGCGCCAACACCTGGAAAATTGAGCGTGGTGCGATACGAGGATGGCGATAACCTCAAGCGCATGCGCGACAAAATGGCGACGGATTTCGACTTCCACCTCGACTATCTGGATCGCCAGGCCGTACGTGACAAGCTCAAGACCGACAGGTATTTCCAGGCACTGCGAGATAACCATGGATTTCACTTCCACCCCTTGAACTATTGCCTGGGCCTTGCCCAGCTTATCGAGCGCATCGGTGGCAGGATCCATGAACACTCACCCATGGTCCGGGTGGAGAGCCGGGATGGGCGACATCGCGTGATCACTGATCAGGGCACTGTCGATTGCGCTAATGTGGTGTATTGCTGCGGCGGCTATGGTGGTCCTGAGTTTGGAAAGTTACGCCGCGCATTTCTGCCGATCGCAACCTACGCGGTACTGACCGAACATTTGGGCGAACGTCTGGCCGATGCGGTGGGCACCACCGATGCCGTCGGCGATAACCGCCGGGCCTCCGACTATTATCGAATTGTCGATGGTGACCGTCTGCTTTGGGGCGGTCGTATCACCACCCGAAACCTGCAGGATGAAAAGCGCCTTGGACAGTTGCTGACCGACGATATTCTCGACGTCTATCCGCAATTGCGGGGCATCAAGATCGAAAAAGCCTGGTCCGGGCTGATGGGCTACGCAAGGCACAAAATGCCGCACATCGGCCCGCTCGGGAAGGGGCTGTGGGCGTGTACATCATTTGGTGGCCATGGTATGAACACCGCCCCTATCGGCGGACGCGTCATTGCCGAAGCCATTTGCGGCGAGACTGATCGCTACCGTCTGTTCGATGCCTACGGTCTTGAATGGAATGGCGGCCCTCTCGGCCCGGCTGCGGCGCAGACGGTGTATGCCGGCCTGAAGATGATGGACATGTTTCAGGAGGCGCGCTCTCAACGCAGGGCGACGCATAAAAATTGAATCCGAGCGAGATCGAAGGACGTGTTGATGGATACGCAGAACCCGGGGCCACTGTTTAACCTGACCGAAAAAGACCGGCAATTGCTTGGCCTCTTGCAGGCCAACGCACGCGAGCCCACGGCTTCCCTGGCACGTAAACTCGAGGTTTCACGCTCTTCGGTACAAGAGCGGATCACCCGCCTGGAAAAGGCCGGCGTCATCACCGGATACAGCGTACGCATCGACCAGAACAGGCTGCAGCAGACCATCAACTGTTTCACCATGACTTCCTGCACCAACAAGAGCTACACCGATGTCATGACCTCACTTCGCAAGATGGAGTCGGTGCAGGCCGTGTATGCGGTCTCGGGCGAGTCCGACTTCATCATTCATCTCGCCACGCCGACCCTGAGCGAACTCAACGCCGAACTCACCAGGATCAACATGATCAAGGGCGTGGCGCACACCGCCTCCCATATTGTGATGGAAACCAAGTTCAGTCGGAAATTGACGGTGTAAAAACCTGTCGATTTCGAGCCGTTTTTTTGCAGGAGGCTGCTGCCCCTGCTGACTCTCTGTAAACCACCAACAATAATGGCCTTCTAACACCACTGACTCGCATCCAGAAGCTCGTACAGCTTCTTGAAAATCCGAGGAAAAGTCCTACGCTCAATCTGTCCAATAGTGGGCTTGTGTATCAACGGATTGGTTCACCGCGTAGTCAGAGGGCCTCACTATGCAAGAGTCAGGGCGTACTTTTTCTGCTTCCCATCTGCGTCCTCAGCGCCAGTCACTTGCGCTTGAGCCACGGATTCTGTTCGACGGCGCGGCAGCATCGGCAGCCACTGATCAGCATCACAGTGACCCTGCTGCTACCACCCCTGCCCCCGCTGAACCCGCCGTGCCTCACGCCACCCCGACCGACGGTCATCCGGCTACCGAGCAAGCGCCTTCGGCTGCACGCACCCTGCTGGTACTCGATAGCCGCATCGAAAACCGCGATCAACTGCTCGCGCAGTTACCCGGCAACGTCACGGCCATCGTGGTGAATGTCGGTGAAGATGGCCTGGCGGCGATTTCAGCAGCGTTGGCGCAGCTAGGTAAAGTGGATTCGATTCAGGTCATGTCCCACGGTGCTTCCGGGCAGTTCACCCTGGGTAATCGCACGGTCACCGCTGACAACGTCGATCAGTTGAGCCAGACCCTCGAACAATGGCGCAACAACCTGACCGAAGGCGCGGATATCCAGCTTTACGGTTGCGATATCGGTGCCGGGTTGGCAGGCAAAACTCTGGTCACCGAGCTGGCGCGCTGGACCGGCGCCGACGTGGCCGCCTCCAGCAATGACACCGGCAGCACCAAGGCAGGCGGTGACTGGGCGCTGGAAACCAGGGTTGGCGATATCGACAAGGCCATCGCCCTCAGTAGCGCAGCGATGGCCAATTTCGATGGTTTACTGGCCGATGCCGCGCCCACCGTCAGTTTGCCCACCGCTGGCAGTGACGTTTTGTTGGGCGATCGCTTCACGTTTACCGTGAATTTCAGCAATACCTCGACCCAGACAGGCTTTGCACCATTCATCAATCTGGCGTTACCCGCTACCGGCAAGGACGGCGACGACGGGGTCAACTTCATCTCCGCCAGCTATCTGGGCAACAACCTGATCAGCCATGTTGTGACATTCGACGCCAATGGCAACGCCACCCATCCTCTGGCCAAAGACGCCAATGGCAATTTCCTGATCATCAACGCCTCGACGTACGGCATGCGGGCCGGCGATAAACTCGTGGTGATCGAACTGCCTTTCGCCAGCGTCACCAATCAACAGCCAGTGGTGCCAGTGCAAATCACAGCCAGCCTGAGCAATCTGGCCGACACCAACTTTTCCAATGGCAGCCCTGACCTGACCATCCGCGCCAGCGGCGGCTTCCAGTTCGGCAACGATGCGCTGGACAACCCGACCAACGACCCCAGCCTGATCGAAGCCGGCACCGCAGCATTTGTGGTGCATCCGACCGTCATCACCTTCAACGAAACACTCAGCACGCCTGAAGGTGAAACCGCCACCGGGCCCAACTTTGGCCGTACGCTCACCGTGTCTGTAACCCCGGCGCCCGGTCAGACGCTTTCCAATGTGATCGTTACCCAGCCATTGCCGGACAACATCCAGGTCACCGCCATCACCCCCGGTGCCGGTGGCCGATTGACCTCGATCACCCTGCACGACGGCACGGTGGTGACCAATGCCGCGCAAATAGCCGTGTTGATCGCCGCCGATGACGTGTACATCAACTCTTTTACCGTGGTGTACGACAGCCTCACCGGCAAGACCGATACCGTGGTGGCGTTTTATGTACCGGAAGTCGACGCCAATGGCCTGCCGATCATCAACCCGGTCACCGGCGACGCGGTGACCATCACCCTCGGGGCGCCAAGTGCGTCCGGCCAGTGGGTGCCGCTCGACCCGAGGGACGTCACCGCACCGAACACCACCATCGACTTCAGCGGCACCGGCGTCACTACGGAATTCATCGCCAAATCGATCACGCTGATCAAAACCGCGACTTTGCAGACCGACATCGGACACGCCGGCATTACGCCTGGCGACACCCTGCAATACACCCTGAACCTGGCGATTTCCGACTACTTTGCCTTCGGCAAGGACTTCTTCAATGAAGGCCAGTTGATCGTGCGCGACCAACTCAGCGATGGCCAGACCCTCACCGGCACGCCAACCCTGACCGTCACCATCAACGGCGTCACCCAGACCATTACGCTGGTCACCACTGTGGTCAACAACGCTGACGGCACCACGTCGATGGCATTCGATATCGCCCAGTCGTTGCGCAATGCATTTTCCAACATCCGCGGCTGGCTCAATGGCGACCTGGCGTTCGATGACACGCTGCAAGGCGCAGTGCTGGCGGTGCTCAGCTATTCGGCCGTTGTCGGCCAGACCTACAAACCGCCTTCGGGCAATCCGCATCCGGACATCAACGAAGGTGATGAACTTGGCAACACGGCCATCGTCGACGGCACCCTGCTGCTGGATTTCTTCAACCTCACAGGCGAGAGTGAAACCGACAACTCAGCGACCACCAGCGTGATTCCCACCAGCAACGTCGATATCAATCTGGTGGAAGTCAACAACGGTACTCCGCCAGCCAGCGGTGAATTGCGCCCTGGCGATGAGGTGACTTTCGAGCTCAGCTACGACCTGGTCACCGGCGACTATGAACAATTCAAACTGACCGCCTACCTGCCGTTACCATTGTTCGATGTCACCGGCATTACCTGGGCGGTTGGCAGCGATGTCGGACAATGGGAAATCGGCCCCGGCAATACCAATGCCGGTGGCGTGGTCAGCGTCACCAGCGGCCCCGGCAACTCGCTGGTGTTCGATTTGGGCAGCTTCGCCACGGCCGCCACCACCGGCAGTCGCATCGTCATACGCTTTACCCTGCGGGTCGGCGACCAACCGTTCGGTGACCAGCGCTCGCTGGATGTGTTGGCGCAATCGAGCCAGCAAACCACCCTCACCGACCGCACGCTGATTTCATCCGACGTGGTCGCCATTGTCTCCGTGGCCGAACCGGTGCTGAACATCAAGCACGGTGTGGTTTCCGGTTCCAATGGCACGGTGAGCAACACCACCGGCAGCTGGAACCCTCCGGGCAGCACCGGCGTGCCGTTCAACGGCAGCGTCACCGACCTTGCCGCCGTGGACGGCAACATCATCAACATCGACGGCGGCGACAGCCTACGGCTGGTCACAGCGATTGAAAACACTGGCGGCGGCGGTGCCTACGATGTCAGCACCAGCATCACCCTGCCTTCCGGCCTGAGCTTCGTTGGCGGCAGCCTGGCGGCGGCGAACCTGCAGATTTATCGTGGCGACGGTACGTTGCTGGTGCTGGGCACCGATTACAGCGTGACCGGCAACCAGATCACCTTCCTCGATGCCGGTGGTCAAGCGACCCTCCTCGCCGGGCGCAGCGGCACCACCGCCGACACCAGCGGCGCCAATGTGGTAGTCATCAGTTACGACGTGGCAGTCAGCGCCACAATCGAAGCCAGCCGCACCCTGCAATCCACCGCGACCTTGAGCAACTACGCCAGCGTCAACGGGGGCACTGACTTCACACCGGTCGACTTGACCGACCTGGCCAACCAGCAAGTCGCGGCGCCCGTCATCACTAAAGTCTTTGCCGATGGCACGCTGGACAACGGCGACTCCAGTGCCACTCACACCACCGGTAGCGACCTGGTGGTCGGCGAAAGCATGCGCTACGACATCGTGGTCACCCTGCCGGAAGGCACCACACAGACTCTGCGCATCGATGATCTGATCCCGCCGGGCATGCGTCTGGACACAACGTTCAATAACGGGCTGGGTTATCAGATCATCACCACCACCGCAGACAGTGGCGCGTTGACCGCCAACTTTGCCGGCAGCGTTCTGATCAGCGGTTTCACCGGCGTCGGCGGCACGGTAGGCGCCGATGGCGTGGATGCGCGCTGGACATTCAGCGTGTCCAGCGTCTCGGCCGACAACCAGACCGGCAACAACACCTTCGTGATTCGCCTGCAACTGGTGGCCAACAACGTCATCAGTAACCAGGCCAATGTCTCGCTGCAAAACAACGCACAATTGACCTTCAGCGACCCGGACAGCGATACCCCCAACGGCAGCGTTGCCGTGGATCGCAATGTCGGCGTCACCGGTGGCCTGCCCACCGTGATCGTGCGCGAACCGACTTTGCAGGTCACTCAGGTGCTGACCTCCACCTCCGGCCTTGGTGGCTATGACCAGGGCGACACCGTCAGCTTCACCATTACCATCACTAACGGGAATGGCGGCGGCGACTTCAATGCCTTCGACATTACGTTCCTCGATAACCTGCCGAGCCAGCTCAGTGGTCTGACGCTGACGGGTGTGCTGTATCAGAACGGCGCCACTAATAACGGCGGCGTGGATTTCGAGCTGGTCGGTGGCCAGTTGCGTACCGTCAACGGTGCCAACATCGACATCGCCAAGGGCGGCAGCATTGTCCTGAGCATTACCGGGGTGGTGAATGCCACGGCGGCCTCGCAGTCCAACTTCGCCAACGTGGCGAACGTGCAATGGACCAGTCTGGATGGCACGCAAGCGGGCGAACGTACCGGTGTCGATGGGCAACTCAACGGCGGCACCCTCAACGATTACCGCAATTTTTCGACCCTGATCGTGCCGGTGGCTCAAGCCATTCAGATCTCCCGGGTTGGCGGGTTGCCGGAAACAACGGCCCCTGCCCCGACCACTACGCCTGTGGAACAGGTAACGGTCGGTGAAGTCATCCGTTATCGGGTCGTGGTACTGGTGCCCGAAGGCAACAACCCCAACTACCAGATCCAGATCACCCTGGCCAACGGCTTGCAGTTCATTTCTCCGGATGCACTGGTCAATGCCTTGCGCATCGCGTTCATTTCCAATGGCGGGTTGACCAGCGACGCCAACCTGATTGTCGGCGGCACCCTCAATGTCGACGGCAACGAAAACAGCCCTGAAGCCTTGCCGATTACCGCTGACCTTTCGGGACTGGCGCCCAACGGTGTGTTCGATCCGAGCCGCCTGACCATCGTGACCAATCCCGATGGCACGCAGACCGTGACTTTCAATCTTGGCAACGTGGTCAATGGCAACGGTAACGATGATGACCTGGAAGGCATCTCTATCGAGTTCAACGTGCGGGTCACCAACGTGGCCAGCAACATTGCCGGCGCGCAGTTGGGCGTCTCGGCTCTGGAAATCGTCAACGGCACCGGACGCGCGAGCAGCAATACGATTTTCGAAAACATTGTTGAACCGAGCTTCAGTGGCCTGGATAAAACCATTGTGGCCTTCGACCCGAACCCGAGCGGCACCAGTGGCAGCGCCACGGTGCAACTGAGTTTTACCCAGAACGGTGGCTTGCCGGCGTTCGACGCGCAAATCACTGACAGCTTCGTCGGTGGCAGTAATTACACGTTGGTCAGCGTAACCATAAATGGCACGACTTTCGGCCCAGGCAACTTGCCCGCAGGGGTCAGCTTCAGCACCACGGGCGGGGTGAGCGTCAACTTCGATCAGCTGGATGTCGGTGCGCAGATCCAAGTGCGCTATCAAGTCACTTTGCCCAATGCCTCGATCGTCGCCAGCAGCAATGCGACCTTGACCTGGAGCAGCCTGCCCGAGGATTTCACCAGTTGGGGCGGCAACAGCGTCGGCACCGATGGCGCCGTCGACGGTGAACGTACCGGCAGCACCGTCGGACCGAACCAGTACATCCTGCGCGACAACGCCGGACTCGGCGTTATCAGCGGCACCTTGTGGAACGACACCGCTTCGCCGACGGCCAGTGCGACACCCGACGGAGCCGGCCTGGCCGGACAAACCGTGACCCTGACCTGGGCCGGCGCCGACGGAGTGCTGAGCACCACTGCCGACAACCTGATATTTACCACGGTCACCGACGCCAACGGCCAATACCATTTTGGCGTGCTGCCACTGGGCGTGTTCCGTATCGATGTGCCGGCCGGCCTGGTCAGTTTCCCGCAACCCGTGGGCGATTTGCGCGTGAGGGTCGACAGCGATGCCGGCACCCTCGGGCAGGTCACCATCACCCTTGGCGACGCCGACACGCAAGCGGCCAATGCCGGTTATGTCGAACAGAACGACGCACCAATCAACACCCTGCCCGGCACCCAGCAAGGTCAGGAAGACGTCGTGCTGAACATCGCCGGCATCAGCGTCGCCGATGTGGATGCCGACCGCGACCCGAACGTCAATGACCGCGCTGTCAGCATCATTTTGAGTGTGACCCACGGCACGCTGTTCCTTGACGCCACGGTGCCCGGCGTCACCGTCAATGGCGCGAACACCGCCAACCTGACCCTGACCGGTAACCTCGCCGACATCAATACCGCATTGGCCAGCCTGCGTTATCTGGGCAACGCAAACTTCAATGGCACCGACACATTGACCGTCCTCAGCAACGACCGAGGCAACTACGGTGATGCCGATGGCGACGGCTTACCCGGTACGGCAGCAGACGCACTGACCGACACCGACACCTTGCAAATCATCCTTGCAGCGGTCAACGACACACCGGTCGCGGTCGCCGACAGCGCCACAGCAGTCGAGGCCGGCGGCACCAACAACACCGCCATCGGCGTCGACCCACGCGGCAACGTGCTGACCAACGACACCGACGTGGACATCGCCACCAATGCCGACCAGTTGCATGTGGTGTCGGTGGGCACGACGGGTTCCGGCATTCAGACCCCAGTCGTCGGCGTGCTGGTGATCACCGGGCAATACGGGCAATTGCTGGTCGGCAGCAACGGTTCCTATGAATACGTGGTCGATAACAACAACCCGTTGGTACAGGCTTTGCGACTGGCGGGCCAGACCCTGACCGATCGCTTCGACTACGTGGTCGGCGACCTTGAGGGCGCCACGTCCTCCGCTACCTTGACGGTGACGATCCAGGGCGCCAACGACACCCCCCAAGGCGTGGATGACAACGGTGTTGCCATTGAGGCTGGCGGCATCGCCAACGGCACACCGGGCAGCGACGCCACCGGCAACGTGTTGACCAACGACACCGACGTCGACAGTGTTGCCAATGGCGAAACCAAGACCGTCACCGGCATTCGCCCCGTGGCGGAGGCCGGCACCGCACCGTTCACCCCGGTTGCCGGCGCCACTGTTGTAACCGGGCTCTACGGCACCCTGACCATCAATCCCAACGGCACTTATACCTACGTGGTTGATAACAACAACGTCACGGTGCAACGCCTGAGTACCGGGGAGCAATTGATCGAGTTCTTCAGCTACCGGGTCACCGACACTGGCGGACTGGATGATGTCGCGCAATTGCGCATCGTGGTTCAGGGCGCCAACGACAACCCGGTGGCCAGCGATGACGCCGCCTCGGCGCAAGCCGCTTCCACCAATGGCACCGCCTCGGAAAGCAATCCGACCGGCAACGTCGTCCAGTTCCCGAGCCGTCCCGGCCCGATCACCCAGCCTGGCGGCAACGGTGTCGACCAGGACGTAGACGCCGCCGATCAGCCGAGCAGCCAGCTGCTGGTCAATGGTGTGATCAACAAAAGCGAGGCCGCGTACAACCCGGCTGTCGACGTCCTCAGTGGTGTCGCCACGGGTACGACTTCAGCCAACGGCACGCTGGTGGTCGGTCTGTACGGCACGCTGCGCATCGGCGCCGACGGTTCGTTCTTCTACGATGTCGACAGCACCAATGCTGCCGTCCAGGCACTGGCCCCGGGGCAAACCCTGACTGAATTCTTCACCTACCGGATCACCGATACCAAAGGGCTGACCGACACCGCGCAACTGGTGATCACCGTCCACGGCGTCAACGATCCACCCGTGGCGCAGAATGTGATTGCCGTCGCCACCGAAAAAGGTGGCATCAACAACGGCACGGCCGGTGTCGATCCTTCCGGCGATGTCACCGCCAATGCGACTGACCCCGATGGCGACCCGCTGACCGTGACCCTGATCAAGACGGGAGCCATTGGCGATCCCGGTACGCCGGTCGCGGTCAACGTCGGCGGTACGGTGGTTGTCGGTTTATACGGGACACTGACGATTTTTCCTGACGGCAGCTATTCCTACGCGGTCGACAACAACAATCCCGATGTTCAGGCGCTACGCCGCAGCACGGATTTGCTGTTGGAACGCTTCACTTTCACCATCAGCGATCAGGTCAACCCAACGCCGGAAATCGACTCGGCGGAAATCATCGTCCTGATCCGCGGCCAAAACGACAACCCGGTCGCCGCCGACGATGCCGCCACCGCCATCGAAGCGGGCGGTTTGAACAACAATCAGCCTGGCCAGGACCCCGTCGGCAACGTATTGACCAACGACAACGATGTCGACGGTGGCGAGGTGCCCGGCGACCTGCCCGCTCGTGATTACGGCGAAACCCGCGCCGTGTCGTCGGTTCGTACCGGTACTGAAGCCGGCAGCGGCACCGCCGGCACCTTGGGCACCGAATTGCGTGGCACCTACGGCTGGCTGACCCTGAACGCCGACGGCAGCTACAGCTACCGGCTCGACAACAGCATGCCCGCGGTTCAGGCCTTGCGCGTCGGCAACACGCTGATCGACAGTTTCAGCTACTTGGTGATTGACGCTGCCGCAGCCACCGACATCGCCACGCTGAACATCACCATCGAGGGCCGCAACGACACGCCGGTCGCACAAAACGACGTCAACACCGCGATCGAGGCCGGTGGCCTGGGTAACGCCACACCGGGGCTCAACCCCAGCGGTAACGTGCTGGCCAACGACAGCGACGTAGACGGCAATGGCGAAGTCCTCAGCGTGATCGGGGTCAATCAAGGCGCTTCGGTCGGCGTCATTGGCAGCGGTTTCGCCGGGGCTTTCGGCACGCTCACCCTCGGTGCCGACGGCAACTACAGCTATGTGGTCAATAACAACAACCCGCAAGTCCAGGCCCTGCGCACCAATGCGGATGTGCTGACCGAAACCTTCACCTACCAGATCCGCGACCTCGCCGGAGCCACCAGCACTGCCACGCTGACCATCACCCTTCGCGGCGCCAACGACAACCCGCTGGCGGTCGATGACAGCACGGTAGCCGTGGAAGCTGGCGGCACGGCCAACGGCACACCGGGCGTGAACCCGAGCGGCAACGTGTTGACCAACGACACCGACGTCGATGCCAGTGACAGCAAGACCGTCACCGATATCCGTACCGGCAGCGAAGCCGCTGGCGGCACGTTTACCACCCTCGGCACGGCCCAGACCCTCGCCGGTTTGTACGGCACCCTGACCATCAACGCCGATGGCACTTACAGTTATGTAGTCAACAACAACCTGGCCGCCGTGCAGGCACTCAAGGTCGGCGATTCGCTGGTGGAAACCTTTACCTACCGGATGCGCGACACCGTGGGCGCCACCGACATCGCACAACTGAGCATCCGCATCGATGGTGCCTGGGATGCGCCAGTGGCCACCAACGATACGGCCATCGCAGTCGCCGATGACGGCTCCGGCAACGGCGTCAACCCGAGCAGCAATGTCTTGCCCAACGACACCGATGTCGATCAGGGCGACAGCCTGCAAATTACCGGTATCCGATTCGGTACCGAAGCGGCAGGCGGCACGCTCAGCGGCGTGACGACAGGCACCAACAACAGCAACGGCACCTTGATCAACGGGCTCTACGGGCAATTGATCATCGGTGCCGACGGGACCTTCACCTACAACCTCGACTCCAACAACCCGACCGTCCTGGCCCTGGGGCCGTTGCAGTTCCTCAACGAACGGTTCACCTATCAGGTCACCGACCGTGGCGGGCAAAACGATCTGGCGGAGATTCACATCATCATCCGCGGACGCAACACGGCACCGATCCCTGCTCCCGATGCGGCGACGGCTGTCGAGGCCGGCGGGATCAACAACAGTCAGCCGGGCATCGACCCTGGCGGCAACGTGCTGGATAACGACACCGACAACGAAGGCGACGCCCTGCACATCATCGGAATCCGCACGGGCGGCGTGGCTGACGCCGGCACGGTCGGTTCCGTGGGCACAGCGTTGCGCGGGCTTTATGGTGATCTCGTCATCAATGCCGATGGCAGCTACACCTACACCGTCGATAACAGCCTCGCCGTGGTGCAGGCCCTGCGTCAGAGCGGCCAGACCCTCAACGAAGTGTTCAGCTACACCGTGGTCGATTTCTGGGGCGCCACCAGCCTCGCCGAGCTAAGCATCACCGTCGATGGCCGCAATGACACACCTGCCGCCCAAGACGACGGCTCGACCGCACTCGAAGCTGGCGGCGTCGCCAACGGCACACCGGGCACCAATGCCACCGGCAATGTGCTGACCAACGATACCGACGTCGACAGCGTAGCCAATGGCGAAAGCAAACAGGTCTTGAGTGTCACCAGCGAAAACGGTCAGTCCAGTGGTGCCGGGCAAGTGCTGATCGGACGTTACGGGCAACTGGTGCTCAACGCCGATGGCAGCTACACCTACCTGATCGACAACAGCAACCCGACGGTTCAAGCCTTGCGCACTGCTGGTGAAACGCTCAGCGAAACCTTCACCTACCGCATGGCCGATACGGCGGGTGCGACTTCCGATGCGCGTTTGACCGTGGTCATTCAGGGCGCCAACGATGCTCCGGTGGCGCAGAACGACAGCGTCACCGCCAGCGACCAGACGCCCGCACCGCAAGCCACCGGCAACGTGCTGCCCAATGACGGCGATGTGGATGCCAACGACAGTCTGCAAGTGGTGGCGGTGCGTACCGGTGCCGAAAATGGTTCCGGCACGACAGGCGTGATTGGCCAGCCCATCATCGGTCTCTACGGCACCCTGGTGCTCAACGCCGATGGCAGCTTCACTTACACCATCGACCAGAACAATCCGCAGGTGTTGGCAGCGGCCGGCCTGGGCCTGGTTCTGCAGGACGTGTTCACTTACACCATCAATGACCTCAACGGTGCCAGCGACCAGGCTGAACTGGTGATTAACCTGGACATCGCCACACCGTTCATTCCAGCGCCGCAAGGCAACTTCTTCGATCGCGATCCGAACAACCGCAACGGCAACTTGCTGCTGCCCGACCCGCTTCCGGCCATCTTCGTGACGCCGGTGGTCGAGCGTGCCGCGCAGGTCAATGAACTCTCGACCTGGGGCGTCGATGGCAGCAATTTGCGGCTGGCAGCCGTCGGCGAATTCAACAGCGAATCGCTGGGCAATGGGTTGGGTGTGGTGCCTGGGCAATTCGTCGCCCAGGCGGTACGCGAGAGCCGGGTCGAAAGTGACCTTGATCTGCTGTGGATCCTGGGTCGCCAGGGCCGTACCAGCCTGACGGCCGATGGCCTGTTGAGTGACCCGTCGCTGTTTGCCACCGACGCTGCGGACATGATCCGTGGCCCGGCACAGACTCAAGCAAGCCACGAGCAGCGTCCGGCGCCACGGGGTTTCAGCGCCCAGTTGCGCAATGCCGCCGAACGCCTGCGACCAGGCGGACGGGGAAATTGAAGTGCTCACCCCGAATAATTTTCAAGAAAACAAAGGACTGAACATGCGGAAAAACGCGACCAGGTTTCTCAGTACCGCCCTCGCCTCTGCTGTGCTGCTCAGCGCTTGCTCATCGCTGGAGCCCAAGCCCTCCACCGACGAAGAAAACCGTCAGCGCATCATTGCTGACCAGTCACGCATGTATTCCGGCCAGGAACCTGTCACCGCGCCGATCACCTTTTACGAAGCCGCCGCCCGGGCGTTGAAGTACAACCTCGACTATCGACTCAAACTGATGGAAAGCGCGCTGGCGTCGGATCTGCGTGACGTGTCCAGTCATGAAATGCTGCCACGACTGGTCGCCTCGGCCGGGTACGCCGGGCGCAACAATGACTCCGGCGGCACGTCGATCGGCATCGAAGACCGCCAGGTCAGCTTGCGGCCATCGACCTCCGAAGAGCGCTATCGCGAACTGTATGGCCTGGGCCTGAGCTGGAGCCTGCTGGATTTCGGCGTGGCTTATTACCGGACCCAGCAAAAATCCGATCAGATCCTGATGGCGGAAGAGCGTCGGCGCAAAGTCGCGCAAAACGTTCTGCAAGACGTGCGTAACGCCTACTGGCGCGCCCTCGGTGCGCAACGGCTGATGCCGGAAGTGGACAAGCTGTTGATGCGTACCCACACCGCACTGACCTCGGCCCGTGAAGCTGAGCAACGCGGCCTGTTGCCTCGTCAGGAAATCCTCGCCTACCAACGCGCGTTGCTGGATTCGATCTATTTGCTGACAGTGCGCCGCCAGGATCTGGAATTTGCCCAGGCCGAACTCGCCGCGCTGATGTCGCTGCCACCGGGTTCGAAAATGGTCCTGGCCGACATGCCTGATCCGCCGTTGCCGGAAGTGCGACAAAGCATGGCGCAGCTGGAACAGCTGTCCATGGAACATCGCCCGGAAATCATGGAAGAGTGGTATCGCAAACGGGTCAACCAGAAAGACCTGGACATCGCCAAGGCGCAATTGTGGCCGAACGTCAGCGTCGACTTCGGCTACAAGTACGACTCCAACAAATACCTCTACAACAGCGACTGGATGGGCACCGGTCTGCAAGTGTCGATGAACCTGTTGCGCTTGCTGCAATTGCCGTCACTCAACGCGGCGGAAAAATCCCAGAGCGAAACCGACGATACCCGACGCGTCGCACTGTCCATGGCGATCCTGACTCAGGTACGGGTCGGTACGCTGCGTTATCAATTGGCGCGTCAGGAAGTAGCGTTCGCGGAGGACAGTCTGCGGGTCGATCGCAGCCTGCTCGATTACGCCCAGGCAGCAAAAACCGGGGCCTTGGGTTCAGAACTGGAAGTGATTCGCTCCGAAGGTCGCTTCCTGCTGTCGCGTTATCAGCGTGAAGCGGCGTTCTCCAGTGCACAGGCCGCGTGGGGACGCTTGTACAACTCCGTAGGCCTGGACGTCCTGCCGACTGAAATCTCGAAACACGACATCAAGACCCTGTCCCGGGAAATCCAGCGCACCTTGAACGAACAAGAACAACAACGTCTGCTCATCACTCAGCAAGGAATGCCGAATGCGCAAAACCGCCCTTGAGTCCCGTGTAGGGGCCCTGTTGTTGGCCTGTCTGATCCTGCCCGTCAACGCCGATGACACGCCATCGGCCCCATCGCTGGAAAGCGCGAGCGCCATTCGCGTCCTTCTTGCCGCTGAACTGGAAACCACTTTATCGAGCCAGATGAGCGGGACCCTGGGTGAACTGAAAACCGGTTTTGGCGAGCAGGTGAAAAAAGCCGAGGTTCTGGCCCGATTCAACTGCAACGAAGCCGAGGCCCGGAGCAAAGTGGCCGTCGCCGAACTGGCCATGGCCAGACAGAACCTGGAGGCGAAAAAACAGCTGCGTCAGCTCAATGCCGTCGGCGATATCGAGGTCTCGATGGCCAACACCGAAGTTCAGAAAGCCGACGGTGCCCGCGCCATGGGCGTCGCTCAGAGTGGCTACTGCCAGGTCCTTGCACCGTTTTCCGGGCGGGTAGCCAAGGTGTACGTCAAACCGTACCAGACCGTCACGGCCGGTACGCCGTTGTTCGATCTGGTCAGTGACGGCGCCTTGAAGGTGCGCCTGAACGTTCCGTCCAACCTGCTGAAATCCCTCAAGCCGGGCTTGCCGTTGCAGGTGAGCATTCATGAAACCGGCAAAACCTACCCGGCCCACGTCAGCGCGATCAATTCACGGGTCGATGCGGTGGCCCAGACTGTCGAGCTGGAAGCGCAGCTCGATGAAAAATTCCCTGACCTCATGGCCGGCATGAGCGGCACGGCACGCTTCAACCAGGACAATGCCCAGCAGACCAATGCTCAGCAAAACAGTCTCCAGCCATGACAATGAACGAGCCCCTGCCCCACCCTCACCTGCTGCTCGAACTCGACGCCCTGCGTGACAAGGCGATGGCGGCCGACTCGCTGAATGCCCTGGCGTTCAGCATGGCCAATGATTTGTATCCGTTGCTCGCCTTCCATCAGGCGCTGGTATTTGCCCAGCGTGAATCGTCCCTGGAACTGGTGAACGTGTCCGGCCTGTCCCGGCCCAGCGAAGACTCGCCGTATCTGGTGTGGCTACGGCGTGCCAGTCGTTGGGTCACTACACAGATACCCGATGGCGAGCCGGTCTGGCTGACCCAGGACAGCAGCAATCCGCCGGCGGATATTGCCGAAGGCTGGGGTGAATGGTGGCCGTCAGGATTGTGGTGCGTACCGGTGCAAGACCGAGACGAGCAGCGACTGGGGATACTGGTCCTGTTGCTGGATCAGGAACCGCCAGCCGTTTTGTGGCAGCACCTCAAAGGTCTGGTCAACACCTGGGGCTACTGCTGGACGGCATTGACCCGGCGTCGGCGTTTCAATCGCTGGCGTCTCAATCGCAGACAATTGTTGCTCGGCCTGTTGGTATTGGGCGCCCTGCTTTTGCTGCCGGTTCGGCAAACCGCATTGGCGCCCACGGAAATCGTCTCCCGTCAGGCGCAGATCATCAGTTCGCCCATCGACGGGGTGATCGAAAAAATTCAGGTCCGCCCCAATCAACCTGTAGACGCCGGTACGCCATTGTTCTCGCTGGACGAAACCACTCTGCGCAGCCGCGCCGAAGTGCTGGGCAAGGAAGTCGCCGTGGCTGATGCCGAATTACAGGCTGCCAGCCAACGGGCCTTTGACAACCCGCAAAGCAAAAGCGAACTGACACTGCTTGAGGGCCGAGCCCAGCAACGCCGAGCCGAACTGGCGGCGGTGCAGGCCCAGCTCAAACGCACCAAAGTGCTGGCGCCACGGGGCGGTGTCGCGGTGTTCAGCGATCCCAATGACTGGCTGGGCAAACCGGTAGTCACCGGCGAACGCATCATGCAGGTAGCCGACCCGACTCAACCGGCGATGCTGATTCAGCTGGCCGTCGCCGATGCCATCGCCCTGGAGCCGGGCGCCGAAGTGACGTTGTTCCTCACTGCATACCCGTTGACCCCGCTCAAGGGCAAGATCCTCGAAACCAGCTACCAGGCACGCCCCAGCGATGAGGGCGTGGTCGCTTATCGCCTGCTGGCGAGTATCGACGGCACACCGGAGCATGCACGCCTCGGCCTGCACGGCACCGCCAAACTCTATGGCGGGCGAGTGATGCTCGGTTACTACTTGCTGCGCCGACCACTGGCGACGCTGCGGGCGTGGAGTGGCTGGTGATGCTTGATCCAGCCGACCTGCCCTTGCCGCCGCTGCGTGAGGATTTACGACTGAGCGAGGCCGCCCACGGCAGCAACGGTGAACCGGCCTGGGTCATTCAGGACACGGTGATCAACCGTTTCTACCGCATCGGCTGGCTGGAGTTCGAGTGCCTGCTGCGCTGGGGTCAGTCCCCCCGGCAAATCAGCCAGCAGATTGCCGAACGCACCGCTCTCAAGCCGGATGTCGAACAGATCCTCGACTTCCGCCAGTTCCTCGAACAGCACCAGTTACTCCGAGCCGGGCCAGCCGCATTGGCGCGGCTCCAGGCCAAAGGTGAAGAAGGCAGTTGGCTGAGCTGGCGCTGGTGGTTGCACCATTACCTGTTTTTCCGCATACCGCTGCTGCGCCCGCAACAGCCGCTGCAACATCTGGCCCGAGCGCTGGGCTGGCTGTTTCACCCGCTCACCGGGCTGTTGGTGTTTTGCCTGAGTTTGATCGGGGTGATTCTGGTCTTGCAACAATGGGACACCTTTACCCACGCCGTGGTCGAGTCGTTCTCCACTGAAGGCCTTTTCAGCTTTGCTCTGGCGCTGATCGTCGCCAAAACCCTGCATGAACTCGGACATGCGCTGGTCGCGACGCGCCTGGGATTACGAGTCGGGCACATGGGCATCGCGTTCGTGGTGCTGTGGCCAATGCTCTACACCGATACCGGCGAGAGTTGGAAGCTCAGTCGTTCACGGCAACGCCTGGCGATTGCTTCAGCCGGGATCGTCACCGAACTGTCCCTGGCCGGGCTCTCGACCCTGGGTTGGGCGTTGTGCGATCCGGGTGCACTGCGCAATGCCCTGCTCTATCTGGCGACCACCAGTTGGCTGTTGTCGTTGGCACTCAATGCCAGTCCGTTCATGCGTTTTGACGGTTACTTCATCCTCTCCGACCTGCTGGACTTCCCCAACCTGCATGAACGCGCCTCCGCATTGGCGCGGGTTACGCTGCGACGCAATCTGTTGGGTTTACAGGAAGACTGGCCAGAGTCATTCCCGACCGGTCAGCGTCGACTGCTGGTGACGTTCGCGATCATCACCTGGCTGTATCGGCTGGTGCTGTTCCTCGGGATCGCATTGGCGGTCTACCTGTTTTTCTTCAAATTGCTGGGGATCATCCTGTTCATGGTCGAACTCTCCTGGTTTATCGCCATGCCGGTGGTGCGCGAATTGAATCACTGGTGGCAACACCGCGCAGCCGTTCCGGGCCGGCGCAAAATGCTGTTCTACACAGTGCTGGCGGTGATTCTGGCGGGACTGGCGATTCCCTGGCGAACACAAATCGATGCGGTCGGTGTGGCCCGAGCCGAACATCAACTGCGGGTCTATGCGCCCTACCCGGCACGCCTGCAATCGATTCACGCCGATGGCCCCGTCAACGCCGGGGAAACCCTGATCGTCCTCGACGAGCCCGACATCGCCTCGCGCGTGCTCAGCAGCGAAGCCAATGCCCGCAGCTATGAAGCGCGTTTGTCCGGATTGTTGGCCGATCCCGGTGGCCTGGCGGAAGACGCGGTTACCCGCCAACGCCTGAACGTACAATTCGAAGAAGCCCGGGCGGCGCGCTCGGAAATCGCCCGGCTCAACCTGCAAACGCCATTTGCCGGGTTATGGCTGGACGTCAATCCCGACTGGAAGCCTGGCCAATGGGTGGGCCGTCAGGAATCTCTGGGGATGTTGATCGATCCGCGCAGCTGGCAAGTGGATGCCTATGTTGCCCAGGACCAGGTGCACCGCATGGCCACCGGCGATCGCGTGCGGTTCTACCCCGACGGCCAGACTACCCCGCTCAGCGGTCACGTCTTGCAGATCGGCAGCACCCGCGCCAGCCAGCTTTCGCACCGCATGCTGGCATCACGCTTCGGCGGCCCAATACCGATTACCACAGCAGAACACGCACTGGTGCCAAGCACGGCGCTGTTTCAGGTACTGATCCAACTGGACGAACCACCGCCAAGCCTGAGGGAAACCCGAGGGCATCTGAAAATCGAGGGTGAGCGGCGTAGTTTGCTGGCCGATGGTGCGACGCATTTGCTGGCGGTGTTTATGCGGGAAAGTGGTTTTTGATGTCGCGGCGATCCCCTGTAGGAGCGAGCCTGCTCGCGAAAAACCCAGACCCACCGCGCTCATCCAGACTTCCCGCGTTATCGTTGACGACCATCGCGAGCAGGCTCGCTCCTACAGTTGACCGCGCTCCCACTTACCCCGCCACCACAAAAATGATAATCGGCCCACACACCGCCAGCAGCACATTGGAAATCGCATAACACACCGTAAAGCCAATCACCGGCGTATTGCTGCCGGACTGTTCGATGATCTTGTTCATCGAAGCGGCCTCCGTCTGTGCACCGGCCAGGGCGCCGAACAGGATCATCGGGTGCAAACGCAGCACGTAGCGGCCGAAGTACAGCGCCACCAGCGGCGGCAAGATGGTCACCACGGCGCCAGATAACAACAGCGCCAGACCTTGCTCCTTCATGGCCGCGAACGCCGCCGGCCCGGCCAGCAGCCCCACTACCGCGCCGAACGCGGTCAAGCCAAACTCGGAGAACGCCCATTGCGCGGCCGGCGGCAATGCGCCAATTTCCGGGTGCCGCGAGTTGTACCAGCCAATCACCAGAGCGGCGACCAACACGCCGCCACCAATACCAAGCTCCACCGGGATCATGCCGATGTGCGTAGACAGCAACCCCAACAATGAGCCCAGCACCATCCCCAGCGTGTGCACGGCGATGTCGCTTTTGTAGTTGTTTTCACGAATCCGCCCCAGGCGTTTGGCCAGGGCCTCGACGCTGGCGGTGCGGCCGGTCAGGGTGATCACGTCGCCCCGGCGCAACACGGTATTAGGCAGCAGCGGCAGTTCGTAGCCCTGACGGGTAATGGTGTTGATGAAGCAGCCCAGGCGCCGGGTGTTTTCCAGGCGGGCTTTGGCCTGGTGAATGGTCTTGCCGGCGAACTCCGGTGAGGTCAGGACAATGTCGACCTGACGGGTCGGAAACGACAGCGACTCGATGTGATCGATCTCCGGCCCCACCCACTGCGAGAGCGGGCCGACCGCTTCACGCAAGGCGTAGACGCCAATGATGTCGCCGGCCTTGAGGGTGAACCCTTCGTCGCGCTCGATGATTTGGCCGGCGCGCACCACTCGCTCGACCGTCAGCGACTCGTGCTGGCTTTCAAGTTCGGTAATCCGCAGGCCATCCGCCGGCCCATTGGCCGCCACCTGATGCGCACGCACGACAATACGCGTGTACGGCACGGTGATCGCCTCTTCTTCCTTGGCGATCCCCAACTCAAGTTCCAGTTCCCGGGCCGACGCCTTGAGGTCCACCCCCAGCAGCTTCGGGGCAATGCTGCCGACGAAGACAATCAGACCGATGGTGCCGAACAGGTAGGTAATCGCGTAGGCAATTGCCATATGGCTATTGAGTTCGGCTTTGGCGGCGGTGTCGATCGCCAGTTGATTGATCGCACTGGTGGCGGTGCCCATGATCGCCGTGTCGGTCAGCGCCCCGGCGCCAAGGCCGGCGGTGAAGCCGGCGTCAAAGTCGAAGATCGCATTCATCAGCAGGATCGAGCCCAGCGCCGTCGCGCACAACACCACCGACAACAGCACCAGTTTCAGAGTGCCGCGATTAAGGCTGCCGAAAAACTCCGGGCCACTCTTGAAGCCGACCGCGTAGATGAACATCACAAAAAACACTGACTTCAATCCGGTCGGCACTTCCAGGCCGATCTGACCGATCAGCAGCCCCATCAACAATGCCCCGGCAACCGAGCCGAGATGAAAGCTGCCAATGTGGATGCGACCGATGAAGACGCCCAGCGCAATGGCCAGGAACACCGCGATTTCCGGGTCGGACCGCAAGGCATGGAGCAGAAACTCGAGCATGGTGCGGTCTCCCTTTCAGTGCGATCAAAGATCCTTCGGTTCTTGCGCTGGCGCTGTGTACCACTTGTCCCTGGGCACCCGTTTCTCTTCGTTCGGATCACCCAAATAGTGCGGCGACATGATCTGCACGCCGTACTCGTTGAACACGTCCTGGATGTTGGCGTGCAGCATGCTCAGCAGCACGGCGCGCGGCCGAGGCTGGCTTGGAATGGCCTGGGCCACGAGACGATACTCAGGGTAAAAGTCCGACAGTGCGGTCTGGAACACCTGGGCTGGCGGCACTTCGAGAATTCCCGGCGTGCGTTGGGCCGCTTCCAGCAGCATCGCTTCTACTTGGCGCCAAGGCGTGTCGTAGCCGATGGTCACCACGGTGTCGACCACATAGCCGGGGCCTTGCACCGTGCGGGAATAGTTTTTGGTGACCGTGCCGGTAATCATTGAATTGGGCAGGGTCAGCACTTCCCCGAGACCGGTGCGAATGCTGGTGGTGAACATGCCGAGCTCAGTGACCGTGCCTTCATAGTCGCCAATGCGCACGAATTCGCCGGGGCGCAGAGTCCGGGTGTAGGTCAGGATCAGGCCCGCCGCTGCCTGACCGACCACACTGGTGGCCCCGAGGGAGATCATCAGGCCGATCAACACCGACAACCCCTTGAACGCGTCGGTGCCCGCGCCAGGCAGATAGGGATAGGCCATGGCCAACGCAAACAACCAGATCGCCAGGGATGTCAGGCGCTGGGTTGGTTGCAGAGTTTCATGGTTCAGCCAGCTCAGGGTGCCTGGCATGGCCATGCGTCGCAGGATCCGGCGCATGAACGCGGTCGCGCCACGGGCGATGAAGAAAATCGCCAACGCCACACCCAGCCCCGGTATGGCACCGACAATCCCTTGCAACAAATAGTCGGCGACTTCCAGCAAATAGTTGTTGAGGCTTTCACCCCAGGGCCGTGTATAGGGAAAACGCGACAGGACAAACCCGAGCCACTCGTACGTGAGCAGCAACACGACGGCCCAACGCAGCAACTCCAGCAGGCGGCTGACCAGCGGATAGAGGTAATTGGCATCCACCAGCGGCACCCGCCCGACTTTCAAAGCCTGCGTGTGCCGATGCATCAGCTCGGGCAGTTTCTTCAGAAGTTTGCGTCGCAGATAGGACATGCCCAGTAACAAGCCGATATAGATACCGGTGGCAATCAGTGCCGCAACGATCGACCGGATGATCAACCGCAGGCTGCGGGCTTCCTGCGTTTCAGCCACCACCTGACGCAATTTGTCTGCCGCGGCTTCGGCAGCCTGCTGCACCGAGTCGAATTCGGTTTCGTCAAAATCCTTGGGCGACACGATAAAGGCGCGTCGGCTACCCAGCAGCACCATGTAGCTTTTCATGATCGGGTCGATAGTGACCGTAAGATCGTCCGCATCATCGAGCGCTTCGCTGATGACCGCTTTGGCGCGTTTTACCCGCGATGCCGGGGCTTCGCCGAGAATGGTCGCGCGAAACACCATGATGTTGCGGTTGGCTACTTTCAGTTCGGCAGGCGTATCAGCCGTTTTCGGCGGATCCTCGGCCCACAATTGCACCGACCAGAGCATGCCGAAAACAGTAAACAATACAGCGAGCAGCCTGCTCCGCATGGGTCAGATCCTTACTTCACATAATTCACACCGAGGGTTCGTATCGCAGCGTAGTTCACCGATGAACGGTTGTCAGATTTCAACGGATGGCGGTTGTGCGGCCCGCCAGTTTCGCGGCGAGAGCCCGGTCCATTGTTTGAAATGCCGGCTGAACACCGAGACATCGGCATAACCCAGATTCAATGCCAGATCGGTGATGCTGGTTTTGTCCCGCAGCAAGTTCTGCTTGGCGATTTCCAGGCGGGTTTCCTGAAGCAAGTGGCTGAAGCTGCTGCCTTCCGCTTGCAGGCGTTTCTGCAAGACCCGAGGTTGCAAACCCAGTGAGCTGCTGACGGCATCGATGCCACATTCACCGGTATGCAGCAGGCTGCCGATCAAATGGCAGACCTGCGCCTTGAGGTTGTCCGGGTACTGGGTCTTGAGCAACTGCATGCGATGCACCAAGTGTTCACGCATCAACTCTTCATTGGCCAGCGGCGATCGCTTGAGGAACTCGAAAGGAAAGCTGACGCCGTCGAAGGCACTGTCAAAACGCACCTTGCCGTACACATTGCCCGCTTGCCAGCCAGGGCTCTTTACCGCGCCTTGTTGCAGGTGCAGGCGAATTTGCGGGCTATCGGCGCCGGTCATTATTTTCACGGCATTGAACAACTGCGCGGCACTGAGCTGACTCAAGTGCAGCAAACCGCTGGTGTTGCTGAAGTCAAAATTCAACCGGACTTCGGCACGCTCGCCGCGCTGACTTTGTTCCAGATGCAAGCCGCTGGCGTGCAAATACAGGTATTGCCGGGCAAAACCCAAGGCATCGCCCACGGTCGGCTGCCGACTGCCCGACAACGCCACTTCACCGATGGCCAACAGGTTCTGGCGCGAGGCCAGCCGCAAGCCGAACAGCGGTTCCCGGCATTGCCGCGCGGTTTCATCGAGCAGGTCTGCGGTCTTCTCATAAGACAGATAACTGTTCGGTTGACGCAATTGGGCAACGACCATTCCGGCGTCACGCAACAGAGTGACCGGGTTTTGTCCTAGCTCGGCAACAAGGTTGCCAAAGCCATCGATTGCACCGCTGCGCAACAGGAACATGTCGGGTCGCTCTTCGTATCAATATTCGTAATAAATCAACTTTCATTCGCCAAATGTCAAGTCGATAAAGGCGCGCAAAGGTAAATTGTCAGCACTCCCAACCTCTCAATAACGGGTCAGTCCATGACGAAGTGGAAGTATCGGCGCCCGCGCGTTGCCTATCTGTCCGGCGGTGGCAGCGGTATCGGGCTGGGCATTGCCCTGGCACTGCTCAATGAAGGCACGAGCGTGGCGATCTTCGATCTGCTGCTCGCTGAAGACGTTTACCAACGGCTGCGCCAGGCCTGCTCGGCGCCGGGTCAATCGGTAGCGTGGTATCCGGTGGACGTCACCGATCCTTTGGCGATGGATGCCGTCATGGCAGAGGCGAAGACACGGCAAGGGTCAGCCGACCTTGCCTTCAATTGCGCCGGTTTGATGCGCAATGGTGTGTTCACCGAGTTGTCGTTTGCCACCTTCACCCAGGTGATCAACGTCAACCTGATCGGCAGCCGCAACTTCGCCGCCAGTGCCCTCAAGCACCTCTCGCCCCAAGGGCATCTGGTGTTCATGGCGTCGCTGGCCGGGATTGTCGGCAGCTACACGCAATCGGCCTACGCCGCTTCCAAGTTCGGCGTGGTGGGTCTGGCCGAAGTACTGCGGGCCGAACAGAAACTGTGTGGCATCGATGTGTCGGTGGTCTGCCCCGGCGAAATCCAGACGCCGCTGCTCGACTACGAACGCCAGCATGGCAGTCCGGTGACCCGCTCGCTGAACGCGGTTGCCGGGGTACTGACGGTGGATCAGGCAGTAGCCGGAATCCTGCGTGGCATCCAGCGCCGGCAATTCATGATCACGCCGGGGTTCAAGGCCAGGTTGATCCGCGCCCTCGCCCGTAAATGCACGTCGCTGCAGCGCTGGATCGTCGACCGCAATCTGGCGAAAAGTCTGCGCGGTAACGGCACCGTGCTCAACGACTGATCCCGCCCCCATCACCCACAGGACGCTGCAACATGAGTGCATTTGAACAAATCCGCCATTTTGAAGATTCACGCGCCGCTGCCGGCCAGCAGGCGCGCGTCGAGGACACCCGTTTTGCCGCGCTGCAATTTCGCGCTGACATGTTGAACGGTCCCAAGGCCCGCTATTTCGAATCGTTCAATCTGGTCAAGGTGCCTTACCCGGTCCGTTACGGCCTGCGCAATGCGTTCTCGCGCGAGCGTTTCGTCGAGTACATGCACATCCAGAATCGCTTGTTCGTGGTTCAGTTCGACACGCCCCAAGGCGTGAAAACGATGCTGGTCTCGCCCTCGGACCACGAGCGGAACGGTGAAACACCGTTCTTCCGCCGCTTGCAGGACCGCACGGCCAACTGGCTGACCAAAATCCTTATCGACCGTCAGAACACCGTGCCCGAGATCCTCGCGCGCCTTGGTCTGCGCCCGGAAGATATTGACTACATCACCTACGACCACTTGCACACCCAGGACATCCGCCGCTGGCTCGGTACTGACAAGCAACCCGGGCTGTTCCCCAACGCCAAATTGCTGGTGCACTGGCGCGAGTGGGAGTCGACCAAGGATCTGAACCCCTATCAGGCTGACTGGTACTGCCCGAGCGGCATTGCCGGCGTGCCGGAAGACAAGGTGATCTGCTTCGATGGCTCGATCATGCTCGGTGACGGCGTGGCGCTGATGCACACCCCGGGGCACACCGAAGGCAACCATTCGATCGTCGTGCACACCGACGAAGGCCTGTGGGTCACCAGCGAAAACGGCGTCAGCGTCGATGCCTACGCGCCTCATCTGTCCAGCGCCAGCGGTGTAGCCGATTACGCGCGGATGATCGGCACCGAAGTGATCATCAACGGCAACACCCTGGAAAATGCCGTCGACCAGTACATCTCCATGGTTCAGGAAGCGACCGTCGCCGGGCCATCCAAGCGTGACCCGCGTTTTCCGAATGTCTTTCCATCTTCCGAGATGACGCCGTTCTGGATGTTCCCGGGCACCCGGCCAGCGTTCTACGTCGGGCATGCCAAACACGGCAGTCTTCACCGACGTTGAGGCGTCCAGTCAGGCATTAACAACGCCGCTCATTTTTGCGCAACGGTAATACCTGAACCACACTGGCTGGGGATTGCCGTTTCCGCATTGAACAGGAATTCAACATGCACTTTATTCGAACTGCCGTGCTGGGTATCGGCCTGAGCCTCGCAGCGATGGGCGTTACCCAGGCTGCCGAAAAGCCCAATATCGTCGTGATCATGGTCGACGACATGGCACCCATGGATGTCTCGGCCTACAACCGCGGGCTCGGCGCCGTCACCACGCCCAACATCGATCGGCTTGCCCAGGAAGGCATGATGGTCTCGGACTACTACGCGCAACCAAGCTGCACCGCTGGCCGCGCTGCGTTCATCACCGGCCAGTATCCGATTCGTACCGGCCTGACCGCCGTCGGCCAGCCGGGTGCGAAAGTGGGTATCCAGGACAGCGACGTGACCTTGGCTCAATTGCTCAAGGCCCAGGGCTACGCCACCGGGATGTTCGGCAAGTCGCACATCGGCGATCGCAACGAATACCTGCCGACCGTCCACGGCTTCGATGAATTCTTTGGCTTCCTCTATCACCTGAACGTGATGGAAATCGCCGAGATGACCAACTTCCCCAAAGACCCGAAATTCCCCGGCATTCCGCGCAACATGATCCACTCGGTGGCAACGACCAATGACGACGCCACCGAAGACCCGCGCTGGGGTCGTGTCGGCAAGCAGAAGATCACCGATGAAGGTCCGCTGACCATTGAGCGCATGAAGAGTGTCGATGACCAGTTCACCGACCTGTCGATCGACTGGATCAAGAAACAGAAAGCCGCCGACAAGCCATTCTTCCTTTGGTACAACCCGTCGCGCATGCACCAGAAGATCCACGTCAGCGATGAATGGCTGGGTAAAAGCGGCCACACCGAATACACCGACGCGATCATGCAGCTCGACTTCCTGGTCGGCAAACTGCTGAAAACCCTGGATGACCAAGGGCTGGCGAAGAACACCATCGTGCTGTTCACCTCCGACAACGGCGTCAACCTGTCGCACTGGCCAGACTCGGGTGCAGCGTCGTTCCGCGGCGAAAAAGGCTTGACCTGGGACGGCGGTTTCCGCGTGCCGATGCTGGTGCGCTGGCCGGGCAACATCAAGCCCAACACCTGGACCGGCGAGTTCATGACCTCCGAAGACTGGGTTCCGACCCTGATGGCTGCTGTCGGCCAGACCGACGTCAAAGAAAAACTGCTCACCGGCCTGCAAGTCGATGACAAGACTTTCAAGAACCATCTGGACGGCTACAACCAGCTGGACATGCTGACCAAGCCCGACGGCAAATCGAACCGACACGAGTTCTTCTTCTTTGGCGAAACCCACATGAATGCCGTGCGAGTGGATCAGTGGAAGGTGCACACCGCCGTCAAGGACAAGTGGATGGATGAAGCCAAAAATATCCCGGGCGGATTGGTCATCGACATCAAGGTCGACCCGTATGAACGTTCGCCTGAAGCCGGCGACCACTTCCGTTGGCAGCAGCAGCGCAGCTGGATCATTCCGATCATCGCGCCCTACATGCAGGCTTTCGCCAAGAGCATGAAGGATTACCCGCCGTCGCAAAAAGGCGCGGGGGGCATCGGCATGGCTTCGATGTCGAACTGACGCAACACCCCAACCCGTCTCATCACCCTCAGCACATGCGAAACCGGGCGCCCCCAAGCAGGGCGTCCGCCAAGCGCATGGGAGAGTCTTCATGCCTAAAAAATCGATATGGCTACGCTGCGCCCTGGCAACTGCCGTGCTCAGCAGTGGCATTTGCAGCACTACGGTTTTCGCCCAAAGCCAGCCCGATGCATTGCTGAGCATGCCCACCAGCCAGGAAAACATCGTCGCCGGGCTTGAAGCAGACGCTTACGCCAACGGGATCAACGCTTACGTCTGGGGTTATCCGCTGGTGCGCATGGAGCGCGTGATGCGCGACTACACCTCGGTACCGAGCCCGCGTCCGGCCACCAGCTACCGCGCCCCGCTCAACCAGTTGGGCTGGGCCGAGACCCTGGCCACGCCAGCGGCCAAGGACATGCCGACCGCCAACAACGACACCTTGTACCTGAGCTCGGTGGTGCAACTGGATGAACCTTATGTGCTGCACGTTCCCGACACCGCCGACCGTTACTACGTGGTCGACGTGTTCAACATGTGGCAGGAACTGGAGCATTACGTCGGCCGCCGCACCACCGGCACCGCCGCAGGCGATTACGTGCTTGTGCCACCGGGTTGGCAAGGCAAGCTGCCCGAAGGCCTGAAACGCCTGGATGTCAGCACGAAAAAGGTCTGGCTCTGGGGTCGCTTGCACGTCAAGGACGGTGAAGACCTGGCGCCGCTGCATGCCTTGCAAAAACAGTTCACCCTGCGCCCGCTGTCGCAACGCGACAACCGAGACTATCAGGCCAAGACAGAATCCCTGTCGCCACTACCAGCGGCGAGCGACGATGGCCTGGATTTCTTCCGCGAACTGGCGGCGGCGCTCAAGGACAACCCGGTAGCATCGCGTGACGAAGCCCTGTTTGCCCAGTTCGGCCGCTTCGGTCTGACGGCCAAGGGTTTCGATCCTTCGCGACTCACTCCACCACAAAAGGCCGGACTGCTACGAGCCCTGGCCGATGGCCCGAAAGTCGCGGTGTCGGCGCTGGCCACGGCGGCGACCCAGCGTAACGGCTGGGCCTGGGCAACCGGTCTTGATCAGTTCGGCACCAACTACCCGCTGCGCGCGCTGGTCAGTGGCCCTTACCTGGGCGGTCAGGGCGAGAAAGAAGCCATGTACCCGCTGCGTTCCACCGATGCCAAAGGCCAACAACTGTCCGGCGCCAAGCGCTATGTGCTGCGCTTCAAGAGCGCGCCACCGGTGGATGCCTTCTGGTCGCTCACGGTCTACAACGCCGTGGACAAGATGCTGGTGGACAACCCCATCGCCCGCTACAAGCTCGGCTCCGATACCCAGGGCTTGAAAGTGCGCGCCGACGGCTCATTCGAAGTGCCGTTGCAAGCCGAAAAACCCGAAGGCGAATTCGCCGCCAACTGGCTGCCGGCACCCAAGGGCCCGTTCTACATGATCCTGCGGCTGTACCAGCCAAAAGGCGAAGTGCTTGAAGGCAAATATGAACTGCCGCAGGTGGAAGCCGTTGAATAAGCTCAGCCAACCGAAATTCATGCGCATGAACCTCACCGCATTGGCCATGAGCAGCCTGTTGATCGCCCTGCCGGCCAACGCCAACGCCAACGCCAACGCCAACGAAACGGTGATTCCGGCAGGTCCAGTGGCCAACACGGTGATGACACCGGGCTACGCCCGCGCCGTGGCGCAAATCGCTTACGCCTGGGGCTGGCCACTGGTGAACCTGCAAACCCGGCGCATGATGTACGAGCAAGTGCCAGTCGTTGGCCTGCTCGGCCCGACCCCGGTGGCGCCGGTCAATCAGTTGGCCATGCTGTCGGACTACATCGACCCGGACATCCGCATCGTCGCCCATCCCAATCAGGACGTGGTTTACGGTTTCGGCGCCCTGGCGTTGGATAAAGAAGCGGTGATCCTGCAAGTCCCGGATTTCGGCGAGCGCTTCTGGATGTTTGAACTGGCCGACCAGCGCACTGACAGCTTTGCCCAGGTGGCAAAAATCTACGGCACCAAACCGGGCTTTTACCTGATCGTCGGTCCTGACTGGAAAGGCGAAAAACCTGCCGGCGTCGAAACGGTGCTGCGCTCGCCGACCAATACCGGCGTAGTCATCCCGCGGGTGTTCATGGCGGATACGACAGAAGACCGCCAGGCAATCCAGCCGGTCCTGAACCGGATCGCCATGTACCCGCTGTCGGCATTCGACGGCAAGGTGAAGACCATCGACTGGAAAAACCTGCCCAAGCTGCCGTTACCCAAAGCTGCCGTCGACAAGCCGGCCGGTGAAACGAAATGGGTCACGCCCGGGCGTTTCTTTGCGCAATTGAAGCAGGTGCTGGCCGAGGTGCCGCCGCAGCAGGGGGAAGAATCGCTTTATGCGCAGTTCCGTGCGCTGATTGCCGCTGGCGAAGCTTACCCGGCCATTGCCAAGGTGCTGCAAGACACCGCGCAACAAAGCGAAAAAGATATCGTCGATCCACTGTTCTACCTGAGCAGCAACGGCGTGCGCATCGCCAATGGCTGGAACCGTCCGTTCAACAACGCGGCCTTCGGTACTGATTACCTGACCCGCCTGGCGATTGCCAAATCCAACATCTTCGAAAATCACGTTAACGAAACCACCTACCTGTTCCGCGAAGAAGACGGCGATGGCCAGCGACTCACCGGCCAGCGCAGCTACACCTTGACCTTCCCGTCCGGGCAAACGCCACCGGTGTCGGGCTTCTGGTCGCTGACCCTGTATGACCCGCTGCACTTCTTCGCCGCCAACGAGATCAAGCGCTACTCGACCGGCACCAAGAACAAGGACCTCAAATACAACGCCGACGGCTCGCTGACGTTGTACATCCAGCACCGGCGCCCGACGGAAGACAAAGTGGGTAATTGGCTGCCCGCACCGGAGCACAAATTCGCCCTGACCCTCCGCGCCTATGGCCCGTCGGCCGCCCTGATCAAAGGCGACTGGACACCGCCACCCTTGCTGCCAAGTAACCACAAATGAAAATGTCTGAATCATTGATACTCCTCGCCCTGGCCGGCAGCTCCGCACAAGCGCTGGCCGGCGGCATTCAACTCTACGAAGTCGGCCAGGAAGGTGCAGGATTGGCCAATGCCGGTTCGGCGGCGCTGGTCAGCGACCCGAGCGTGCTGATGACCAACCCGGCCGGCATCAGCGCGCTCAAGGGCACTCAGGTCAGCCTCAACGGCCAGTCCGTGTTCGGCGACCTCGGCTTCCAGCGCGACAGCGGCAATGATTTCTCGGGCAACGAAGGCGGCAACCCGCTGCCGATCCTGCCGGGAAGCAGCCTGTTCATCAGCCATCAGCTCGATGATCGGGCCAGCATCGGTTTCGGCCTGTACGGGAATTTCGGTCTGAGCGTGAACTACGACGATGACTGGGCCGGGCGCTACTTCACCCAGAAGTCGACCTTGCTCGGCATCTCGATGCAACCGACCTTCGCCTACAGGATCAGCGACGATCTGTCGGTCGGCATCGGTCCGCGTCTGGTGGTGGGTTACTACAACACCGAAATGGCCGTCGACAACAATGCGTTTCTGCCGGTCAGCCCTTTCAAGCAGGATGGCCAGTTGCAGTACAAGGACACCACCACCGGGGTCGGTTTGAACGTGGGCCTGCGCTATCAACTGGATGCACGCACCACAGTGGGGTTGGCCTACACCAGCAAGGTCAAACTCGACTTTGAAGACTCGCCACAAGCCGAAGGCATCCAGAACCCGTTGCTCCGGCAAGCCCTGTCCGGGCTCGACGCGGATAACCTGGAACTGGACATGAACATCCCGCAGACACTGACCCTGAGCGTGGCCCACCAACTCACCGAGCAATGGACCCTGCTCGGTTCGGCGAACTGGCAGGACTGGAGTGATTTCGGCGATATCGGCGTCTCGGTGGACAGCGCGGCGGGTTCGGTCTCGCGCACGTTAAGTCGCCAGTACCAGGACACCTGGCACCTGTCCTTCGGCGCACAGAACCAGCTCAGCCCGAAACTGCGCTGGAACATGGGTGTGGCCTACGACAGCTCGGCGGTCAAGGACAAGGACCGCACCGTCGACAACCCGATGAACGAGACCTGGCGCCTGGCCACCGGCCTGCACTATCGGCTCGCCGAGGACATGGACGTCAACGTCAATTACACGCTGGTCTGGCTCGGCGACATGGACGTACAGCAGCGCAAGCGTTCAGGCGAAACCCTGTCGGGGCAGTACCCCAACAGCGCACTTCATATCATTGGCGGCGGCGTGACCTGGCGTTTCTGATTCAACCCAGGGTCGCGCCCCGGCGCGGCCCGCCATACAGGCAAGCAAACCCATATGACTTACCTCACCCGTGCGTCATCACTGCATGGTTTCAACGAGTTCGCCCGCAGCCAGAACATCAATCCCGACTTGCTCTTGCGCGAAGCGGGCCTGCCTCGTGATGTCCTGGAAAACCCGGACGCGCTGATCTCCTTTCACCGCTTCGCCCTGGTGCTTGAACTGGCGAGCAAAGCCAGCGCCAACCCGATATTCGGGCTGGAATTCGGTCTCTATCAGGGCGTGGGCATCTTCGGCTCGCTGCTGTATCTGGTGCGCAACGCCAGAAGTGTCGGTGACGCCCTGCGCGATCTCGGACACTACTTTCACGTGCACGATAACTATGGCGATGTCGTGGTCCATCAGGCCGATGAACATGCCCTGCTCTACTACGCCAGCGAGGCGGAAAACCTGCCCGGCAGCCGTCATGTCAGTGAGCTGGTGGTCGGCGTCGGGCACCAATTGATGCGCACCCTGCTGGGCAATCGCTGGCAACCGGCGGTGGCGATGTTCCAGCACTCGGCGGCGGTCAATCCCGTGCGCTACCGGCGATTGCTCGGTGTGGCGCCGAGGTTCAACAGCGCCTTCGATGCATGGATGTTCGACGTCAACCTGCTGAGCGTGTCCTTGAGCGATACCGACCCGGCGTTGCATCGTCTGATGCAACAGCATCTCGACAACATCAGCCGCCTGCACACTAATCAGTTGCCTAGCCATATCCAGCGATTGCTACGCAGCTTCCTGCCCAGCGGCCGCGTGACCATCGACTACATCGCCGACTTCATGCGCCTGAGCCCGCGCTCGCTGCAACGCCACCTCGCCGAGCAAGGGACCTCGTTCCAGACACTGCTCGACGACACCCGTCAGTCCATGACGTTGCGCTACCTCGAAGAATCGGACATGACCCTGATGCAACTCACCGAAGTGCTGGGTTACGCCAACCAGAGTGCTTTCAGCCGTGCGTTCCAACGCTGGTTTGGCGTGAGTCCGCGACAGTGGTTGAAGCAGCAGAAGGCACGTTCGTAGCCTCAGTATTTCAGACAATGAAGATCCAATGTGGGAGCGGGCTTGCTCGCGAAGGCGTCCGGACAGGCAACACTTGAGCAATGCCGAACGACAATTCAAAGAACAGGAAAACCACCAGCAGCGAACTCGCGCCATGGGCCAGGGCATATGCCTGCCAAGCTGCAAAAAGGAATCTGGCCACCGCGTCATACCGCCCGTAAACCTGCTGCGGATCGCGAATCCGCAGCACCGCCCACACGCAAACAATTGAGCCCAACAGATTCGCCATCAACATGTGCACCGGCGCGAACGGCGGCAGCTCTCCAGGCAGACTCAAAGCCTGACTCACAGCCGTCAACAGCCCATGCAGCGCCGCGAAACTCCACGGTGTGACAAACGCGATCGTAACGATCAGGTCATACCAGGCACTGCCTTGCACCAACCGGCGATATTGCGTTGAAGTCCACATCGTCATTGCTCCATCAATTCAGGGAGCAACAACGCTAAAGCCTGGAGTATGCTCCAGGGTCAAGCCCTCCATGAGATGTGATGATGCGCATCGGTGAATTAGCCCAGGCCAGCGCCGTCAGCCGCGACACGCTGCGTTTCTACGAGCAACGAGGTTTGATCGCCGCGCAACGCAGCGCCAATGGTTATCGCGACTATCCGCCAGACATGGTGCAACTGGTGCAATATATCAAGACGGCTCAACGGCTGGGCTTTACCCTCGGCGAGATCGGCAACAGCGTCGCAACGATCTGGCAGTCGCCCGATCCCGACACTGCCGTCACGCAACTGCTGCAAGACAAACTCAAACTGATCGAAGCCCGCATGGCCGAACTCGGCGCGCTGCGCGAAGAGTTGCAACAACGGCTCGGGCAACAGTGTCCATTGAATCCACGACTCTGACTTTTCAAGGAAGCCACTCATGTCTACGGCAAAAACCGCACTCATCATCGGCGCCTCCCGGGGCTTGGGCCTCGGTCTGGTGAAGACCCTGCTGGCCGATGGCTGGCAAGTCACCGCCACCGTGCGTAACCCGCAGAATGCCGAAGCCTTGCAGGCCTTGGGCGATGTGCGGATCGAGAAACTCGACATGGACGACCAGCAAGCGGTGATCGCACTGAACCAGCAACTCAAAGGCGAAGTGTTCGACCTGCTGTTCGTCAATGCCGGGGTCAAGGGACCGGAAGTCCAGACGCCGAACGGCGGTGCGACGCTGGCGGACGTCGGTCAGTTGTTTTTCACCAACGCCGTGGCGCCGATCAACCTGGCGCAGCGCTTTGTCGGGCAGATCCGCCCGGACACCGGCGTGCTGGCGTTCATGAGTTCGGTGCTGGGCAGCGTGACCATGCCTGACGCGCCGGAGCTGGCGCTGTACAAGGCCAGCAAGGCTGCGCTGAACTCCATGACCAACAGTTTCGTCACTCAGTTGGGCGATACAAAACTCACCGTGCTGTCGTTGCATCCGGGCTGGGTGAAAACCGACATGGGCGGTGAAGGTGCGGACATTGATGTGCAGACCAGCACGCGCGGGTTGGTTGATCAGGTGAATGCATATGTCGGCAAGGGTGGGCATCACTTCGTCAATTACCGGGGTGAAACCATTCTCTGGTAACACCACCACCAACTTGTAGGAGCTGCCGAAGGCTGCGATCTTTTGATTTTTAAAGGCAGGATCAAAAG